>JBBTTJ010000067.1:0-8171 GCA_038064315.1 Patescibacteria group bacterium
TTAGTATTATTTTATACAGTGTTTTGTATAAAATAATACTAATTACACAATGTTATGTATATGGATACGCATGACAATAGGCCAATAGGTGTTTTTGATTCGGGAGTGGGCGGTTTAAGCGTGCTTAAAGAACTTATTGAGTTAATGCCCAAAGAGAATTACATATTCGTGGCCGACCAGATCAATGTTCCTTACGGCGAAAAAACAAAGAAAGAATTAGAAAAAGAAACCTTAAAGGTGTGCAACTTCCTGGTATCCAAGAATTCAAAGATAATAGTCGCCGCGTGTAATACGGCCACCTGTTATGCCATAGATTTCCTAAGAGCCAGGGTTAAGATACCTATTGTAGGCACAACGCCGGCGATTAAACCTGCGGTCGCTGAATCCAAGTCCGGCGTAATAGGCGTTATGTCCACGCCAGCCACGTCTAAAAGCCCTTATCTCAATAATCTTATAAAGGAGCACGCCGGCAGTATGAAAGTAATAAACATCGGCTGTTACGGCCTTGAGGACATAATTGATGAAACCGGAATGTTGGACTCGCCTGAATTACGGCGGCTATTGTCAAAGTATGCCGGACCGATTAAAAAGGCCGGCGCGGATGTTATCGTATTAGGATGCACTCATTACCCGTTTCTTAAGCCGCAAATCAGAAAGATAGTCGGAAAGCACATAAAATTGGTTGACTCCGGCAAGGCCATAGCAAAAAGCACAAGCGCCATTCTCCATGAAACAAACGCCATTAATGATTCGGGGCGTAAAACGGATTTTTACACCACAGGCGATCCGAAGCAATTTTCTAAAGTTGCTTCCATTCTTTTGAAAAAACGCGTTGAAGCGAGACACATCGAACTTTGACCAAACGTTAAGACATCCTGCGGATTGAATTTTCAACATCTTAATATGCCGCTTGAATGGCATATTTAAAAGTGGCAATTATCCACAAAATTCCTTTACAAAAAACGCGTGTCGGTTAAAGTCCTGTTAATAATACTGGTCCTGGAAAATGTTAAAATTTGATTATGCCGGAAGATAATACGACAAAAAAAGGAGAGGAACTGGAAAAAAAGCTCGCTGAACTTAGACAGACGGAAGAGGAAGAAAAATACAAAATACTTGCCAAGAGTTTGGATCTCCCCTATTCCGACCTGAAATCCGCGCCCATTGATACCGACGCTCTGTCCGTATTAAGCGAAGAGGAGGCCCGTTCGGTCAATGTGGCTGTTATTTTCAGAAAGGACTCGAAGATTGTTGTTGCGGTATTGGACCCAACCAACCCCGCCACGCAAAAGGTCATATCTCGCCTTAAGACCGACCATGAAGTTGGCGTTATTGTGACCAATCAGCATTCTCTGCAGAATATATTCAAAAGATACCAAAGATTAAAAAAAGCCGAGGTTTTTGAAATTGGCGCTATAGAATTGGAGGAAGAAGAAGTTAATAAACTGGAGAATGAGATCAATAATGTATCGGATATAAAAGACAGGATAAAGAATATGTCCGCCACCGGCTTGTTGAATTTGATAATAGCCGGCGCACTTAAAACAGAGGCCTCCGACATTCACCTGGAGCCGGAAGCGGGACAAATTCGTCTAAGATACCGTCTTGACGGTCTTTTGCACGACATAGCTTTTCTAGAAAAATCTTCATACGAGATGATTGTCAGCAGAATAAAAGTCCTTTCTAAAATTAAACTTAACATTCACAACATACCCCAGGACGGACGGTTTACCATTCGGCTGAAAATGGTCTCCATAGAAGTCAGAGTTTCAGTTCTGCCCAGCGAGTTTGGTGAAACGATCGTAATGCGTCTCCTTGACCCGAGAACGGTAAAAAAAGAGCTTGATAAATTGGGCATGAGGGATGACCTGCTCAATAAAATTAAAGAGCTTCTTAAAAAGCCGACCGGGGCCATCCTCACAACCGGTCCGACCGGCTCCGGTAAAACCACCATGCTATATGCTTTCCTAAGTTATCTTAACTCTCCGGAAAGCAAGATAATAACAATAGAAGACCCTATAGAATATCACATTGAGGGGATATCCCAGACCCAGGTTGACGCCCGCAAAGGGTACACTTTCGCTAATGGTTTGAGAGCCATAGTAAGACAGGACCCGGATATAATACTTGTCGGAGAAATAAGAGACGCTGAAACGGCAGATATAGCGTTGCAGGCCGCTTTAACTGGACATCTTGTTTTGTCCACTATCCACACAAATGATGCCGCCGGCGCCATTCCCAGATTGGTCAACTTTGGCATAAAGTCCCAGATCATAGCGCCGGCTATAAATATAGCTATGGCCCAACGCTTAATCAGAAAGTTGTGCCCGCACTGCAAAAAAACAAGAAAGATAGAAACAAATGAGCTGAAAAAGATCAGGGAGGTGTTGGGACCTCTATCTACGCATAAAAATATTGATATGTCTAAATATCCTAATCTGGATGAGGGTTTGAAAATAGGTGTTCCCGGAAAATGCAAAGAATGCGGCGAATCCGGCTATAAAGGGAGAATCGGTATCTTTGAGGCCTTTGAAATATCCAAAGAAATGGAGAAGTTAATACTTAGATCGCCGGCAATATCGGAAATACAAGATTTGGCTGTTATTGAAGGGATGGTAACAATGTTGCAGGACGCATACATAAAATTGATCAGCGGAATAACAACAATAGAAGAAATAGAGAAAGTGGTGGTATAAGGACCTTTATAATCTGTAGGCAAAGACCCGCGCCAATAAAAACACGGGGGCAGGATAACTCCGAGGAGTAGGCCAGTCGAAACCAACCTATCCAAGCTAGGATAGTATCCCGATTGGACTTTTGTATTAAAATACTCAATCCAATTGCCTACAGGTTATAAGGGTTCTTAGAGCTATATTCTAACTTAAATTATTATGAATGTCAATCAACCGAATACAGCCTCTAAAACAGCTCCTGACGACCAGGTTTTAGACAACGCGCTAAGACCGGGCACATTCAGTGAATATGTAGGGCAGGATAAGATAAAAGAAAACTTGAGAATAGTCATCGGGGCGGCAAAAAAGAGAAATGAGCCGATAGAGCACTTGTTGTTTCACGGCCCTTCGGGTCTTGGAAAAACAACTCTTGCTTACCTGGTTGCAAAAGAACTGGGAGCCAGTATAAGAATAACCTCCGGTACGGCTCTTGAAAAAGCCGGGGATATCGGTTCAATTTTAACCGGCTTGAATGACGGCGACATCATATTTATTGATGAAGTGCATCGCCTTAACAAAGCCGTTGAAGAAGTTATATATCCGGCCATGGAGAATTTTAAGCTGGATATAGTCATCGGAAAAGGCAACTCCGCAAAAACACTGCAAATAGATCTCCCGCGATTCACTCTCATTGCCGCCACAACAAAAATTTCCATGCTTTCATCCCCCTTCAGGTCAAGATTCGGCGCCAACTTCAGGTTGGATTTTTATAACCAAAAAAACATAGAAGAAATAATAACAAGATCGGCAAAATTGCTTGGCGTAAACATAGAGGCAGAGGCGGTTAAAGAAATTTCTCTTGCTTCAAGATTCACTCCCAGAGTCGCGAATCGTCTTCTAAAAAGGGTCCGGGATTTTAGTCAAATGAACGGCAAGGAAATTATCTCCAAGGACATAGCGAAGAAAGCTTTGAAAATGCTTGAGATAGACGACAAGGGCCTTGAAGAAACCGACAGAAAGATACTGCTGACGATAATCAATAATTTTGACGGCGGTCCGGTCGGCCTCAAGTCAGTTGCCGCATCAATACCGGAAGAAGAAAGCACGATAGAAGACGTTTACGAGCCGTACCTGATGCAAATGGGGTTTCTTGCGAGAACACCAAAAGGAAGAATAGTTACGTCCAAAGGATTTGAACATATGGGAATTAAGGACAAAAAACTGAAATTTATTTAACTATATTACAGATGTCCGGGCATTCGCGTTGGAGTCAAATTAAAAGAAAGAAAGACATTACTGACCAGAAAAGAGGTCAGATATTTTCAAAACTTTCAAAAGATATAACTCTTGCCGCCAGAAAAGGAACCGACATCAAAACCAATGTCGCCCTTGCAAACGCCGTTGAACAGGCCAAAAGCGCGAATATGCCCAATGAGAACATAGAACGGGCTATCAAAAAAGTATCTGAAAAAGACGGCGCGCAGTTGGAAGAGATAGCGGTGGAGGGTATTGGACCCGGTGGAGTTGTGTTAAGGATAAAAGGCATTACTGACAATAAGAATCGCGCCGTTGCGGAAATAAAGAAAATATTTTTAGACCACGAAGTAAAGATGGTCAATCCCGGAAGCATTAGCTGGATGTTCAATAACCCGGTTCAAGTTAACGAACAAACACAAAAAAAATTTAATGAACTTTTTGAGGCCCTGGATGACAACGATAATGTCAGGGATATCGCTTCAAATCTGAAATGATTACACTTGGAATTGATCCCGGTACAACAAGAATAGGATATGGAATAGTGAAGCAGGAAAAAAACCGATTTTCATGCATTGAGTACGGAATTTTAAAAGTTGACAGCGACAAACTGACCGGTTTTAAGGATGCGGCGCTGTCATTAAATGAACTTATCGTGAAACATCAGCCCGATCAAGCGGGCATTGAAAAACTTTTCTTTTTCAAAAATCAGAAAACCGTTATGGCTGTAAGCGAGATGCGCGGCGTACTGCTTCTTACGCTTGCCAAACATGGTTTGCCTATTCAAGAATTCACGCCTCTTCAGGTAAAGCAAAATATAAGCGCTTACGGCAGAGCGGATAAAGAGCAGGTACAGAAAATGGTCCGATTATTGCTGGGATTAAAGGAGCCGATAAAACCTGACGATGCCGCCGATGCTCTGGCTATTGCAATTTGTTGCGCAAATAATAGAATGTTATAAAAAATTAAATAATCCAAATCTACGAATAGTATCCGAATGCTCCGAATATCCGCGGCATTCGCATAAATTCGCGGATTCGCATTATGCTTAGTGAAGCATACAAATTTGAAGAAGAGGACGACAAAATTATAGAAGACGACGATAAGGAAAACCTAGAAGATGAGGATGAAGAAGATGATGAAGACGACGAGGATGATGAGTCGGAAGAGTTATCTGACAAAGAAGAAGTTATCTAGAAACACAAGCGATTAAAAAGTCCGATAAAATCGGACTTTTTAATTTTATATTACTTTTATAAACTTTTTGGGGCCGATCTGGATCACATCCCCTTCTTTAGGCACGAAGCCCCACTCCTTTTTCACTTCTCCATTAACCTTTACCGCGCCTTGTTCAATAAGTATTTTAGCGGAACTCGAACTGCCCTGCGTTGCCAGTCCGACAAGTTCAACTAATTTCGTCTTTTTTACTTTTTCCATTTCACCGGGCAACTCCCCTTTTGAGAATACTCTCTCCCATTCCTCTCCGGCTTTTTGGGCCTCTTTTTCGCCGTGATACATTCTTACTAACTCGTAAGCAAGTTCTTTTTTAAACCCGTACGGATCGTTTCCTTTTTTGCCGTCTATCCATTGCCGTTGCTTTTCAGTACAAAGAAGGAATACCAGCGCCGTCATTTCATCCGGCACGGTTTTCATCGTTTTGCCAAACATATCTTGAGGAGAATCAGACAGCGATATCAGTCCGCCTTCTGTTTTGCTCATCTTTTTGCCTGATTCGGCGTCTATCAATAAACGAGTGGCAAAAACCAGTTTATCTTTATTCAACATCTTCCTTTCCAGGTCCCTGCCGACTAACATATTAAAGGTCTGGTCGTTACCGCCGACCTCGCCGTCAATTTTCATAGCGACAGAATCATAACCTTGCATTAGCGGGTATAGAAATTCATTTAAATAAATTGGCATAGGAAAAGCATTTACTTTATGCAGTCCGGATTTTGTACCGCCATATATAATTTCTCCTTGGTCTATTTCTGAACCACAACAGCTACATTCAATTTTTCCCGCATAAACTTCAATATTGCCAAAGCGAGAGATAAAACCTAACGGAGGATTAAACCTCCCTTTTTCTAATCCTGTTTCTTTATCCAAACAAACTATTTCTCCTCTTATTCTTCTTTGGAACATATCTCTTTGTATCATCTGCTGAACTGTCACATAGCTGGCCAATTCAACCACGTCTTGAAACAACATTTTAGAAAGCCATACGCTATTATGTTTAACTTCAAAAGAGTCCTTGGGTAATATCTTATAAACCTGCTCAAGATAATTTTCCATGTTTTTCTTAACTTCTTTTTCGGTTAATTGACTGCGGGCAGATTCTTTTCCGGTTGGATCCCCTATTCTAGCCGTAAAATCGCCTATCAACAGTACCGGCTTATGCCCAAGCTCTAAAAGCTGTTTTAGAAACAGAAGGGGTATAGTGTGTCCGAGGTGAAGATTTGGGCCAGTTGGATCTATCCCAAGATATATTCTCAATTTTTTTCCTTCTTTTAACCTTTTCTCCGCTTCTTCACCGGACGGAAAAATTGCTTTAATTCTACGAGTTAACAATTCTTCAATTTCTATTGTCTGCGCAGGCAGGTGTTCGTCTGTTATTACTTTTTTACTAAACATACATAGATAATATATTTAATTGATTCTATTGTAAATGCGGCATTTTTGTGGCATTATTGGAAACTAGTGATGACATTTAAATCAAAGAAAACAAAACATCTTTTCAAAGCATTGCCTATGCTTTTTTTGTGGCTATTGGTAATTGGCGTTATCTCTTTTCTGGTCTTATTCATATATATAGAAATAACTCTTCCCGCTCCCGATTCTATAGCCGCAAGAAAAGTAACCGAATCAACCAAGATATATGACAAGACTGGCAAGATTTTACTTTATGACATCCATGGCGAAGAGAAAAGAACCATAATCCCGTGGAACCAAATACCGGAATCAGCCAGGAAAGCGGCTCTTGCTTCTGAAGATGCTGAATTTTATAACCATAAAGGGCTCGATATTTCCGGTATTATAAGAGCCGTACTGAAGGATATCCGGGATTTTGACCTGTCTCAAGGCGGTTCCACTATAACCCAGCAATTGGTTAAGAAATCTCTCTTGGGCGATGAGAAGACACTCACAAGAAAATTAAAAGAGGCGCTTTTGTCCATAGAAGTTGAAAAAAGATTCACTAAAGACGAGATACTGTGGATGTATCTTAATCAGATACCTTACGGCTCAAACGCATACGGTATAGAAGCCGCTTCAAAAACATTTTTCGGAAAAACCGCATCAGAACTAACAATAAATGAATCGGCAATACTTGCTTCTCTTATTAAAGCGCCGTCATATTATTCTCCCTACGGCAACAATGTTAAAGAATTGACGGATAGAAAAAATACTCTTATTGACAGAATGCTCGCGTTAAACATGATTTCAACTGAAGAGCACGAAAAGGCAATAAACGAGAAGATTGATTTCAAATTTAATATTAAAGAAGATTTTGCTCTCCACTTCGTTATCATGATTCAGGAATATCTTGAAGATAAGTACGGCAGAGATACGGTTGAAAGCGGCGGTTTAAAAGTTATAACTACTCTTGATGCTGAACTTCAAACTATAGCGGAAGAAACAGTCAAAAAATATGCCGAGATCAATAAAAAAAAGTATAAAGCATCTAACGCCGCCCTAGTCGCTATTGACCCGAAGACCGGCGAACTGCTGTCTCTTGTAGGTTCAGTAAATTATTCCGATATTGAAAATGAAGGAAACTTCAATGTTGCTACCGCAAAAAGACAGCCGGGTTCGTCATTCAAGCCGTTTGCTTATGCAATGGCTTTTCAAAAGGGTTACCCCGATTCCACTGTTTTATTTGATGTAAAAACAGAGTTCAATCCTAATTGTTCTCCGAATGCGGAACAAAAAAAGGATAAATACGGCCTTGACTGTTACAATCCCCAAAATTATGACAGTAGATTCAGAGGACCGGTTACGATGAGACAATCGCTGGCTCAATCGCTTAACGTGCCTTCAGTAAAGACACTATACCTAGCCGGCGTGAGCGACACTATAGATCTCGCTGAAAAAATGGGTATAACCACGCTTCAGAACAGATCAGAGTTTGGGTTGTCCCTTGTGCTTGGCGGAGCTGAAGTCAGACCGGTTGACATTGTTTCAGCATACGGAGTTTTTGCAAACGACGGCATAAGAAATCCATGGTATTTTATAAAAAGAGTTGAGTCG
>JBBTTJ010000068.1:0-18604 GCA_038064315.1 Patescibacteria group bacterium
TTGATTATCCCTCGTCGGCCTATCGGCCTCGCTCGGGATGAGCGTGCTCGCTCATTACCATGATGATTTTTTAACTCCCGGCAACAAACCCTGACTCGCTAATTCTCTAAAGTGAATACGGCATAAACCGAACTTTCTCATATATGCTCTTTTTCTGCCGCACATAAAACATCTAAGAACCGTTCTAGTCGAAAATTTAGGTTTTTTATTTGATCTTGCTATTGTGGATTTTTTAGCCATTTTATTTCTTTATGGGAAAACCCAAATGTCTTAACAGCGCTATCCCTTTTTGTTTGTCTCCGGCCGTTGTTGTTACCGTTACCTCTAAGCTGAAAATATCTTTAAGGGTCTCATAAGTTATCTCCGGAAAAATACTTGATTCTTTCAGTCCTAAATTAAGATTGCCGTTATTATCAAAATTCCCGGTGTCTATCCCCCTGAAATCCTTTGATCCGGGTAAAGCAACCGATATTAATCTGTCCATAAAATCATACATCCTTTTGCCCCGCAAAGTTACCAATAAACCGATATTCATTCCTTCGCGTATTTTGAAACTCGCTATGGATTTCTTTGCTTTTCTAAATACCGGTTTTTGACCGGTAAGTTTGCCGAGATCGTTCGCTATTTTTTCCACAACTTTCTCGTCTTTTACAATTTTACCAATGCCGACATTAACTACAACCTTTTTAACTTTTGGAACAGCCATTACATTTTTGACGCCAAACTCTTCCTGCAGAGCGGGAACGGCTTCTTTTCTGTATTTTTGCAATAATTGGTTCATCGGCTTGATATTTTAACACATAATTTGATTTTTGAAAACTTGTGTCCCGCGCTATTCACTTATGCCTCATACCTGGGCTCCGCACTTTTTACAAATTCTATCCTTATTTGCGCCTTCTACCCTGTATCCGACTCTGGTCGGTTTGCCGCATGACTTGCAAACCAAAGCAACACTGGATGCCGGAACCGCTCTTTCTTTGCTTATGATCTGGCCCTTCTGCCCCTGCTTTCGGGCGCGAATGTGTTTTTTTATCAAATTAAGTTCTTTTATTACAACCTTGCCTGCTTTTGGCAGAGTAACTGAAACTTTACCGGTCTTTCCCCGGTCTTTACCGCTTAACATTATTACATTGTCTCCTTTTTTCAATTTCATTTTATACGACTTCTTCGGCAAGCGAAGCTATTGTGTTAAAACCTTTTTCCTTTATTTCCCTTGGTATCGGACCGAATATTCTTCCGCCCTTTGGTTCAATGCCGTCTAATATTATAACCGCATTATCGTCGAATCTTATATAGGTTCCGTCCTTTCTCCTGAACGGCTGTCTCTGTCTTACCACAACAGCCCGCAGAACGTCTTTTTTCTTTACCGCTTTTCTGGGTTCAGCTTCTTTGACCGACACCACGACGATGTCGCCTATGCGGCCGTATCTCTTTCTGGAACCGCCAAGCACCTTAAACACGCCGACCTTCTTAGCTCCGCTGTTATCCGCCACACCTACTATTGATCTTAATTGCAACATATTTAGAAATTAGAAATTTACTTAACCTTGCCTATGACTATCCATCTCTTGTCTTTAGACAAAGGCCTTGTTTCCTTTATTAAAACTTTATCACCTGTCTTATAAATGTCCTCCGCGTCATGGGCCTTAAATCCTTTGGTCACTCTGTAATATTTCTTATACTTAGGGTCCTTTTTCATTCTGGAAATTTCAACCACTACAGTTTTCTGCATTTTATCCGATACAACAACTCCTTTTAACACTCTCTGTTTTAAATTTTTGTTTTTAGTCATTTTTTAAAGCTGTTAAAATCCTTGCTATCTCTTTCTTTGTCTTTTTGACCTGACTGGTATTCTTCAGGGTGTGGGCTTCCAATTCAAAACTAAATCTGGCCAATTTTGTTTTATACTCTTTAAGAGCATTTGTCAATTCGTTCGGTGTTTTGTTTTTTATGTCGGCTGGTTTCATAATATAGAACTTAAATTATCGTTTTACTATCCGCGTTTTCATCGGCAGTTTATGGGCCGCCAATCGCAGAGCCTCTCTTGCCTGTTCCTCGGCTAAACCGTCTAATTCAAATATCATTCTCCCGGCTTCTACCGGAACCACAAAGTGCGATAAAGCGCCGCGGCCGCCTCCCATTCCGACCTCGCTTGATTTAGAGGTTCTGGGTTTGTCTGGAAAAATTCTTGTCCATGTCTTGCCGCCTCTCTGAACAAATCTGGCTATAACTCTGCGAGCCGCTTCAAGCTGATTTGACTTAAGCCAGTACGACTCTTCGGATTTTAAGCCAAAAGTTCCGAAACTTAATTCAGCGCCCCTGGAAGTTCGGCTTTTCATCTTCCCTTTATGAACCTTTGAATGTTTTACGCGTGATGGTTGCAACATATTTAAAAAACTTCTCCCTTATATATCCAAACCTTGATACCAACCGTTCCATAAGTCGTTATCGCTGTCGATTTTGCAAAATCAATATCAGCTCTTAACGTCTGAAGGGGCAAACTGCCTTCTTCAAGATGTTCCGACCTTGCTATCTCGGCGCCGTCCAAACGGCCGCTTATTTGTATCTTAACTCCCTTGACATCCCTGTTAGACATTGTTTTGAAAATCGTCTGTTTCATTATTCTTCTATAGGGCATCCTTTTTTCTATCTGATCAGTTATAGATTCTGCCGTTATTGAAGCGGACGCTTCGGGATTTTTGACTTCCTGGATCTCAATTCTAACGCCTATCTTCTTCTTAAGCAGTTTTCTAACCGACAACTTCAGTTCTTCCGCTCCGGTTCCTCCTCTGCCGATTATAAGTCCGGGCCTTGCGGTATATATAAATATGTTCATGGAATCAGTGCCTCTTTCAAATTCAATACGATCAACGGCCATATTCTTCAATTTTTTATTTAGGAAATTTCTTACGGCAACGTCATCTTTCAAATATTCCTTGTATTTTCTGAAACCAAACCAGCGGGATGGCCAGTCCTTATTGATGCCTATTCTAAATGATGTCGGTGATGTTTTCTGTCCCATATTTCAAACTTAAAAATTAAATAACCTTTCTTCTAAATATTTTTTTGCCAATATTGCTGAATACTCCCTCTTTTTTGCCCAATTCGGTCTTTATCTCCGGCTTCTTTTCTTCTCTGCGAATTTGTTGTTTTTCATCCGCAACAAATTTTTCTTCCGTCTTTTTCGCTTGCGCGGTTCTTTTTATGCCTGGAATTTTCTCGGCTAATATCAACTCAATGCGGCTTGTTTTCTTTTCAATCGGCGAAACTCTTCCAAAACCTTTCGGTTTAAATCTTTTTAACTTAACGCCCTCGTTAACTTTTATGCTTTTAACGTATAAGTTCTCCTTTGCCATATTATTGTTATTTTCGGCATTGGCTATGGCTGACTTAAGAAGTTTGGCAACCGGTAAACCGGGCCGCTTAAAAATAAACTCCAACTGCGAAAGAGCGTCAAGAACATTCTTGCCTTTTATCAAATTAGAAACCGCCCTGACTTTCCTCGGCGCCAGGCGCAGATTATTCAATTGTGATTTTACTTCTGCCATAATCTTTAAACCTTTAAATTTATTTCTGCTTTGCTCCCTCGGCTGGCGCAATTTTGGCCGCTTGCGCCGCTTCTATATCTTTCTGTTTTGCGGCCGCTTCCAGTTCTTTCTGCATTTTGCCTCCATGTCTTACGAATTTTCTTGTTGGGGCGAATTCGCCCAGCTTGTGTCCGACCATATCTTCAGTAATAAAAACCGGTATATGTATTCTTCCATTGTGGACACCGAACGTAAAACCTATTATCTCCGGCACTACAGTGCAAGCTCTTGACCATGTTTTTATTATCGTCTTATCGCCCGCCTTTAAATTGGCTATTTTCTTAAGCAAACGCTGGTCTATGTATGGTCCTTTTTTTAGTGATCGTGACATGGTGGAAAATTTAAATATTACTTAATTCTTCTTCGCACGACAAACTTGTTTGATTTCTTTTTCTTGTTTCTGGTCTTTCTGCCTCCCGTTATTTTGCCTTGAGCCGTCTTCGGTCTCTTTGTTCCCCGGCCCTGTTTTCCTTCTCCTCCGCCATGCGGATGGTCCACCGGGTTCATGGCTGTTCCTCTTACTTTAGGCCTTCTTCCAAGCCATCTTGTTCTTCCGGCCTTACCAAGAACAATAGAACGATGTTCCATATTGGACAGCTGGCCTATTGAGGCATAACTTTCCCCTGATATCATCCTAGTTTCTGATGAAGGCATGACCAACTGAACATAACCGGCTTCGCTGGCAAGCACAACCGCGCCGCCTCCGGCAGACCTGACCATCTTTCCTCCCTGGCCGGGTTTAAGCTCTACATTATGCACCACTGAACCCTGGGGTATATTCTTCAATTTCATTCTGTTTCCCGGCCTAAGCGACGCTTTTTCGTTTATTATGATCCCATCTCCCTCTTTAAGATCTTGGGGAGCCAAAATATATCTTTTATCGCCATCCGCGTAGTTAACCCTGGCTATCCTTGTAGTTCTGTTCGGATCATACTCTATTGAAAAAACTTTCCCGGGAACATTAATTTTACTCTGTTTAAAGTCAATCTCCCTATATAATCTTTTGTGGCCTCCTCCTCTGCGTTTGCTGGTTATCCTGCCTTTATTGTTCCTCCCCCACGATCTTATCAATCCTTTCGTAGCCGACTTTAAAGGGTCGGCCTTTGATAATTGGCTGAAATCGTATCCTTTCATGTGTCGTCTAGACGGGGTTGTGGGTGCGTATGATTTCATGTTTTTATGGCTGGAAACCCTCTATAGATTGGCCCTTTTCCAACGCCACTATTGCTTTCTTAAATCCTTTTTTAAATCCGGCGTGCCGGCCTATTGTTCTGCTTTTTTTCGGAAGATTAATTACCTTAACTCCTTTGATCTTAACATTGAAACTTTTCTCCACCTGTTTTTTAATTTCATTTTTATTGGCAGCGTCGAAAACCTTGAAAACATACTGATTGGACAAACTCAAAGACGAAGCCTTCTCACTTATATAAAAACCCTTCAAAATCCCGTACTCTTTCGGTAAAACCCGCGGAGTTGCGGCTTCTGTCTGTTTTTCAGCGCCAACCTCACCGAATTCCTTCGGTGTATCTATATTTTTTTCTTCCTTGTCTTTGCCGAATAATTTCATAACCTTACATTTAAAATCTCTATCGCGTCTTTTAATATTATTAAATTTTTATATGAAAGCGTCTCAAGAGGGTTAAGATTCCTCGCTTCAATAATTCCTGTTTTTTGTATGTTGTTTATGGCTCTATGTAAGTCCTTATTTAACGATGAGGTTACGATAAGAACGCTCCCTGTTTGACCTAGCTTGTCCTTAAACGACTTCAAAATACCGGCTATTTCTTTAGTTTTAGGCGCGTTCAAATCAATACTGTTAACAACGAACACGCTTTTAACTCTCGTCTTCTCGCTTAACGCTACAGCCAAGGCCTTGCGCAACATCTTTTTGCTGACCTTTTTCTTAAAGTTGACTTCTTTTGTCGGACCAAATGTCACACCTCCACCCTTCCATATAGGCGACCGTATAGAGCCGTGTCTTGCTCTGCCGGTTCCTTTCTGACGCCATGGCTTTTTGCCGCCTCCCCTGACTTCGGCTCTTGTCTTTGCATGAGCCAAAACCTGTCTCTTATTCGTCATCTGCGCCGATACAATCTGATGAAGCAGATCATTATTGCTTGGAACGGCAAACACGCTGTCAGGCAAAGAGACAGTTCCTATATTGTCGGCATTTTGATTGTATAATGGATACTCCATGAAACGATTTACAATTTTATTGCGCCTGCACAATGACAAGTCCTCTCTTATTGCCTGGCACTGCGCCCCTTACCGCTAAAAGATTATTTTCAGCGTCAACTTTTATAATTTTCAATCCTCTTGTAGTGGATTTTACGCCGCCCATACGACCAGCCATCCTCATACCCTTTAAAGTGTGCTGGGGAAACCTCTGACCAATGGAACCGGCATGTCTTGCAACATGATGGTGGCCGTGACTGTGAGGCATTCCGTGAAATCCATGTCTCTTCATAGCTCCGGCAAAACCTTTTCCTTTCGACAACCCGCTGACTTTTACCATATCTCCTTCGGAAAATATTGAAACGGAAATTGCATCTCCAATATTCGGCTGTTGACTGCCGGCTGTCGGCTGTCGGCTAATTTTGGCTTCTCTTTTCTTTTTTCCCGACTTTAATTGGACGGCTTCATACCCGTCTTTATCTTTTGTCTTGATCTGGGTTACGGTATTCGGTTCCGCTTCAATAACCGTAACCGGTATTACGGTCCCGTCTTCTTTAAAGATCTGGCTCATTCCGAGTTTTCGTCCCAATAAAAATTTCATTTAATTTTCTTTATCTTTATTTGGCAATTAAAAGCCCAGTTTTAGCTGGGTTTTACCGGCGCCAAAACTTTTATAATTTCTAAATAATTAAATTAAAACCACTTACTGTTTAATTAAGACAATTATGCCGATGATGAATTTTTAGAAAACCGGATCCTTCGACGGATTGCCGGATTAATTCCATCTCGGAATTACTGCCTTATCTCCTGCCGCCATTTTTGACGACAAAAGGAAGGAAATAATACTAACTTTTTGTTACCAATCGGCTACGCCTCTTGGACAAAAACTTACATTTTTAAATCGATATCTACTCCAGCCGGTAAATTCAGATTCATCAGAGCGTCAATTATTTTAGGCGTTGGCGATATTATGTCTATTATCCTTTTATGGGTTCGCATCTCAAATTGTTCACGGGAGGTTTTGTCTATAAAGGAAGACCTGTTGACCGTATACTTATGTATCTCTGTAGGCAAAGGCACCGGACCCACCGGCCTTCCTCCGTATCTTTCGATGGTATCAACTATCTGCTGGGCTGACTTATCAATTATCTTGTTGTCATAAGCCCGCAGTTTTATTCTTATTTTTTGCTGATTTTGATCTATTTTATTAACCATTTTTAGTAAAGAACAAGCAACTTTAAGCTATTAAACTATTACTTT
Source organism: Patescibacteria group bacterium (assembly GCA_038064315.1). Taxonomy (GTDB): domain Bacteria; phylum Patescibacteriota; class Minisyncoccia; order 2-02-FULL-40-12; family GWA2-44-9; genus 2-01-FULL-43-22. The sequence goes on from JBBTTJ010000068.1 coordinate 7,023, forward strand.
TGTTACCACTCCCGCTCCAACTGTTTTTCCCCCTTCTCGTATGGCAAATCTTTGTTTTTCTTCCATGGCTATAGGAGCTATAAGCTTAATTTTCAAATTAATAGTATCGCCGGGCATAACCATTTCCGTGCCTTCCGGCAATATAACCTCGCCGGTTACATCAGTAGTTCTGAAGTAGAACTGCGGCTTGTATCCCTTGAAAAATGGAGTATGCCTACCACCTTCCTCTTTGGTCAAGACGTAAATCTCGGATTCAAATTCAGTATGAGGAGTTATTGAACCTGGTTTTGCAAGAACCTGCCCTCGCTCAATATCTTCTTTCTTGGTGCCTCGCAGAAGAATTCCCGCGTTATCTCCGGCTAGACCCTCATCAAGCTGTTTGTTGAACATCTCTATGCCGGTAATAACTGTCTTAGCCGTCGGTTTAATGCCGACTATTTCGACTTCTTCGTTAATCTTGGCCTTGCCTCTTTCAATTCTTCCGGTAACGACTGTTCCTCTTCCCTCAATGGAGAAGATGTCCTCAATAGGCATAAGAAACGGCTTGTCGGTCTCGCGAACCGGATCAGCAAAATAAGTATCAAGAGCGTCAAGCAGTTCTTTTACAGGCTTTGCCGCCGGATCGTCTTTTGTCTTTGCCTCCAGAGCTTTTAAGCCGGAACCGCGAACAATAGGCGTTTTTTCTCCGTCATATTGATATTTACTCAAAAGTTCTCTTATCTCCGCTTCAACCAAGTCCAGCATTTCCGGGTCGTCAACCTGGTCAACTTTATTCAAAAATACTATCAACGAAGGCAACCCCACCTGTCTTGCCAAAAGTATGTGCTCTCTTGTCTGCGGCATAGGACCGTCAGTAGCGGCAACAACCAGCACGGCTCCATCCATCTGCGCAGCGCCCGTGATCATATTCTTGATGTAGTCCTGGTGACCTGGAGCATCAACATGAGCATAGTGTCTCTTTGGCGTTTCATATTCCGAATGGTGCAAAGCAATAGTAATACCTCTCGCCTTTTCCTCCGGAGCATTATCTATTTGGCTTACATCCTCAACTCTGGCGCTATATCCTTCGTCTTTAAACAAATTGGCCGTATGCAAAATAGCCGCCGTTAAGGTGGTTTTACCATGGTCAACATGACCGATTGTGCCGACATTCATATGGGGCTTTGACCTTTCGAATTTTTCCGCCATTTGTGCTTCGCCGAAGCAAGAATTTAGAAATCAAGAATCTTCAGAGAAAGGAAATAAAAAAAATCCCAATTCACGATTCATGCTTACCTATCCTTGTTCCGATATGTTAAATTATATTGTTTAGACAGTTTATCCTAATATAAAATTTTAGTCAACTGATGAAACATCCGCTGATTTTTCCTCATTTTCTATCTCATCTTTAAGGGCGAGTATCTGTTTGTTTATTTTTTCCAAAAGTTCCGATTCTTTTTCAATTATACGGTTCTGGAATGCCTCTGCCTGCCCCACAGCTCCCGCCTTGGGAGTATGGTTCGGGATGCCGGCATTATCACGGCCTTGTCGGAAACCGTCTGCTAATTTGCCATCTGAAACTTTTTCTTGCGCAGGCGCTCCCTTAGAGTCTCGTCTTAAAGGAACCTCGAACTCGGCGCCGGAGTGGCCGGAGATAAGGTCTTTATATGTATCGTAGCCGAGTATAACCAATGACGGTTCGCCGTTTTCCAATATCAAAACCGTTGTTGAGTTTTTCAGTAATTTTTTTAACTCGTCGGTATTCATGCAATAATTATTAGCCGGTAAAATTTACTTCTTTCCTTCAACTATCAATTGCGTAATATTCTGCGGTACCGGCTCATAATGGTCAAACTCCATACTAAAAGTTCCTCTGCCCTCGGTCAAGGACCTTAAAGAAGTGGCATAACCGAACATTTCCGACAGCGGTACCCGGGAATCAACGACTTTAAGATTTAATGGGCTTCTGTCATTAATACTTAATATCTGACCGCGGCGGGACGCCAAATCGCCCGTAACCTCCCCCATGAATTGATCCGGCATTATTATCTCCATTTTCATTATCGGTTCAAGAAGAACCGGCTTCGCTCTCTTTGCGGCTTCCTGCATCGCGCTTGAAGCGGCTATTTTAAAAGCTATCTCTGAAGAATCAACTTCATGATAGGAACCGTCATAAAGAGTGGCTTTAATGTCAACTATCGGAAAACCTGCAATGACTCCCTTGTCCAAGGCCTCGCGCACTCCTTTTTCGCTCGGGTTAATGAATTCTTCGGGAATAACTCCTCCTCTGATGGCGTTAACAAATTCAAAACCGGCGCCGCGCTCCTGCGGCTCAACCCTCAACCAAACATGGCCGTATTGACCGCGGCCCCCCGATTGACGAATATATTTTCCTTCGGCCTCCGCCATACTTGTAACTGTTTCTTTGTAAGCGACTTGAGGACGGCCGACATTTACGCCAACGCCAAATTCTCTTTTCATCCTGTCAACAATTATCTCCAAATGAAGTTCTCCCATTCCGGATATGATCGTTTCCGCCGTTTCCTGATCAGTTCTTATTCTAAATGTAGGATCTTCATCAGAAAGTTTTCTTAAAGCGATACCCATTTTTTCCTGGTCAGCTTTTGTTTTCGGTTCAACTCTCAAAGAAATAACCGGCTCCGGAATTTCAATACCCTCCAAAATTATGGGATTGGCGGGATCGCACAGAGTGTCTCCGGTTTTCGTATCCTTTAAACCTACAGTCGCGGCAATATTGCCGGCATAGATTTCTTTTATTTCTTCTCTTTGGTTGGCATGAAGCCGAACGATACGGCTTATTCTCTCCTGCTGTCCGCTCCTTGTATTCAAGGCATAGGAACCGGATGATAACTTGCCGGAATAAACCCTGAAGAAAGTAAGAGAACCGACAAACGGATCAGTGGCAGTCTTAAAAGCCAAAGCGGCGAAAGGACTGTTATCATCGGCAGAAATCTCTTTTGTTTGACCGGTTTTTGAATCAACGGCATTGGTTGGAGGAATGTCCAGCGGCGAAGGCAAGTAGTAAGCCACGGCGTCAAGCACAAGCTGGACGCCTTTATTCTTCAAAGCCGAACCGCAGAAAACAGGGAAAATTTTATTTTCTATTGTTGCTTTTCGCAGTATTCCCCTAAGCCGTTCAACGCTGATCTCCCTGCCTTCGAGATAGTCGGACATGGCTTTATCGTCCTGCTCAACTATTTTTTCAATAGTATTCGCCCTTTCCTTATCGGCTTCTGCCTTCAAGCGTTCGGGTATTGCCCCCTTTATGACTTTCTCTCCTTTTGGACCTTCAAAGGTTATATACTCCATAGTAAGCAGTTCCACTGTGCCGTTGAATTGATCTTCCTGCCCATCCGGTATCTGCATTTTTACGGCATTCGGGGAAAGCCGCTCAAGAATTGACTGGAAAGAACGCTCAAAATCAGCGCCGAGCCGATCCAGTTTATTAATAAAACATATTCTTGGCACATTGTAATCGTCGGCATAACGCCAATTTGTTTCAGATTGAGGCTCAACGCCGGCAACACCGTCAAACACGACAACCGCTCCGTCCAGAACACGCAAAGAACGCTTAACCTCTATCGTAAAATCAATGTGCCCGGGAGTATCTATGATATTTAGCTTGACCTTATCGCCGGTTGAATCTTTTGAATCCGTTGGAGTCCAATAGGCAGTTGTCGCGGCCGCGGTAATGGTAATGCCTCTTTCCCTTTCCTGCTCCATCCAATCCATGACAGTATCGCCTTCGTGAACTTCGCCTATTTTATGTGAAATTCCGGTATAAAAAAGAATCCTCTCCGAGGTCGTGGTTTTTCCGGCATCTATATGAGCTATGACTCCAAGATTCCTAATTTTTTCTATCGGATAATCCGCCATTTTAGTCGCTATTTAAAAATTCATTCATCGTCAGTTTTTCTTTTAATTCTGGGTTCAATCTTAGATATGGCGCAGCTGGCTTGACCAAGATTGAGGCATAAGCGAAGCCCGGACTGAGCCATACTTATAGTATGGTGAAGGAGGACTGGAGCTTATAACGAAAATATTGGTCAAGAGCGTACTGCTTAAATGGCCGAAGGCCATAGCAGAGCGGCCAGCCAGTCAGATCACCAGGCGAAATGAGCAAAAGCATTATTAGCTTCCGCCATTCTTTGAACATCCTGTCTCTTCTTAACCGCGCCTCCAGTGTTGTTAAAAGCATTTATAAATTCCTCGGCCAATTTTTCAGACATGGGTTTGCCTTTTTGGGCTCTTGCCGAACCCACTATCCACCTGATGGCAAGCGCGGTTCGCCTGTCCGGCCTGACCTCTACCGGAACTTGATAGTTGGCTCCTCCGACTCTCTTTGACCGCAGTTCAACGACCGGAGAAACATTTGCCATTGCTTTCTCAAATACCTCAATGGCCGGTTTTTGGGTTTGTTTTTCGGCAATTTCAAGAGCCGAATATAATATCTTTCTCGCAACCGATCTCTTTCCCGCTTGCATTATCTTATTTATGAATTTAGCAATTAAAATATCCGAATATTTTATATCCGGTTCAATTATTCTTTTGTTTTTGACTGGTCTGCGCATCTTTTAATATTTAAATTTGAAAATAATTCTGTCTGACAAAATTATTTCGGTTTCTTGGCGCCGTATTTACTCCTTTGCTGTTTTCTTCCTTCAACTCCGGTGGAATCCATGACTCCCCTCACCACATGATATCTGACTCCGGGCAAATCCTTGACCCTTCCCCCTCTGATTACGACTACGGAGTGCTCCTGAAGATTGTGTCCTATACCCGGTATATAAGCCGTTACTTCCATGCCGTTTGTAAGCCGTACACGGGCAAATTTTCTCAAAGCCGAGTTCGGCTTTTTAGGTGTCATCGTGCCAACTCTTATAGCGACACCTCTTTTGAAAGGAGCGGAATAATAAGACGGCTTGTTCTTTAAAACATTAAACCCGCGAACCAAAGCCGGCGATTTTGTTTTCGTCTTGGAACTTTTACGGGGATTTTTCATTAATTGTCTAAATGTCGGCATTTACTAAAACAATAAAAAAGACCCTAAGGTCTTAGAGAGTATATCAGCACACGGCTATATAGTCAACGCATTGTATAAGGCCACCTCCAATATTAATGTATTGTTTTTTTCGATGTATGCCACAATATGATTCCTTGTTTTTCTGCTTCTTCCCTAAGATCATCTACAAACTTCTCTGGCCTTAATGTGGGATGGTCTCTATATATCTCGCGGTAAAAACGAGCAGTTTCGGGTTTCCAGTCATGCGTTATATTACATACGCGTTCAAATAATGGATCGTGGAATTCTATGTAATCTACTAGTTGCAGTTTTTCAAACTCTCGGCCATTCACTTTCAAGGAAATAATCTTATCACGTTCTGGATTGAATATTTGGATTCTGTACGTATTCCAGAAAAAACCAAAGTCGCAATGTTTTTCAACCACATAGTATCGGTCAAGACATGCGTGTTCGTGTCGAACATATGCAACCATATTCTCAACAGAAATAGTTTCAGACACAACAACCTTCTCTTTCCATGTTAAATGTTAAATTATCTGGACAAATGCTATTCTAATTTGCTCATAATGTCAATCCCACGATCTAAAACCCTATTCCCGTGATCAGCCGGAACAGCATCATTATAAAAGGCGTAAGCAGAGGGAAAATAAAGAATAAAAACATAAGTAGAAGCGCAAAACTATATCTGTACAGGAATGTTCTCACTGCCGTAAATCTAGCCGGCAAAAAAGTCAGCAAGAGCCAATGACCGTCCAGCGGCGGTATCGGAAACAAATTGAATACGGCGAGAAACAGGTTCAATATCACCACGATGCTCAAAAGTTCCGGAATAAGAGAGGAAGAAAAAATATCCGGCAAAAATCTCAAGGTGAGGCCGAAGAGCAGAGCTAAAGCGATATTCGCGGCCGGACCGGCCATACCGACTTTAGCCGGCCCATACTTTCTGTCACGCAGATTCAGCGGATCATACGGAACCGGTTTGGCATAACCGATTATGAAACCGCCCATAAGTAAAGAAATAAGGGGAAGTAAAACGGAACCGAACATATCCAAATGCTTGAGAGGATTCAAAGTAAGCCGGCCTAGGTTCTTGGCGGTGGGATCACCTAAAGAATAAGCCACCGCCCCATGGCTAACTTCATGTATAACGACAGAATACAGCAATGCCACAATCCAAAAAAGGGTTGTTAATAGCGTTTCCATTTCTTGCAAGAATAACAAGTTTAAGATACACTGGCAAGATATAGAATCAATTTAAAAATTTAACACTGTGGCATTCCTACGGTTAGTTTAAGTGACATTGAGTAATTAGTATTATTTTATACAAAACACTGTATAAAATAATACTAATTACTCAATGTCTAACACGCTATACACTGTATAAAATAATACTAATTACATAATATTTAATACTCTATGCTCTGCTTGGTATCTTATTCTTATCATTATTTACACAGTGTTTTGTGTAAATAATGATAAGAATAAGATACATTAGCGTATATAAAAATTTGAAATGACTAGATGCCCGCAATGCGGAAAAAAACCAATTATGGTAACCACGCGCAAGCTTTTGCGCGGCCATTATAATCCGACTTCCCGCTCAAAAAGATACCCCAATCTTCAATGGACCAAAATCATGGACAAGACGACATCCACCGGCTGGCGAAGAATAAAAATCTGCACTGACTGCATTAAAACTCTTCATAAAGTAAGATAACCCCGGGTTGTAGTATATGGGTATTACACATGGCTGGGGGTCATGAAAACTGGGTTCAAGCCCCAGCAGCCCGACAAGCGAAGCGTAGCCGGGATGCGGCAGTTGAGCAATGACGATTGCGAAATACTGAGCGCAGTAGCGCGAATGTACCCGACTAAACTAAGTTATCTAAAAAGTTAATATCTTAATAAAATGAGAGGATTTGAAACTCCGCCTGAACAGCCGTTAAGTCCGCCGATTGAGAAAAGCGAAAATACGACCGCACAATACAGCAAATATAACGAATTAAAAGTTAAAGAACATTTTGGCCGGCTTAATCAGGAAAGTTTTGATAATCTTTTGCGTCTTGATTTTCAGGAGCAGTTACGGGACAATCCGCCCATTGAAGGAGTTTTTTCGCCCGAGGATGAATTGGCTAAAATAAAACTCCTGCCTAAAGAACAAAAAAGAGAAGCTCTCCTGATTTTCAAAGAAAATCTGGCCAGGCAACGCGAGGCGTTGGCCGCCTGCCGTGTTTTCATTGAGAGAAACATAGAGTTTAACCACGATATTCCAAAGGGGAAACTTATGGCATTGATTGAAAAATTCAGCGCGCAATATGGTTTTGACGACCGGCAAAAACAAACCGCGGCACAGCTTATAGACGGATATTACGAAAACCGTCAAAATGTCTTAGATATTAGGAAACAATTTCCGGACGACCATCAGCTGATAAGCGAGTTAATCGGCGTAAACTTGGATAGAGACGAAAAGTTAAATATTTCAGTCGGACCGATGACTATAGATATTCGTGCCGACGGAATTAATGCATCAAGATTACATAAAAAAACTGAAAAACAAGTCATTAGCTCCTTATTTGGAGGATTTGCTTCTAAATCTATCGGCGAAATACCTATTTACTACATCGTTATTAACGAGGATAAATGGATCAGAATGGGATATAAAGATGATCCAACTGGTGAGAAAACAATAAAACATGAATATGAGCACCAAAAGAATCAACTTTTCAGGTCAGTATTTGAAAGCCAGTTTGGTAAAGATGTTACTGGAGATTTATGGGATTATCATGAGGAACAGGACCCTAAAGTCAAAAGAATAATTCTAGGTGAATTTTTCGCGAAAAGACGGGCAGTCGCGCTTGAACAAACAAAAGATGAAATTACCGCGTCTCTGTATGACAGAGACCTGCAGACTTTACGGAAACAACTTGAAAGATTTTTCTTTAATGAAAATAGCCCTTATGATTATCTTGGATACCTGCGAAAATTTGAAATGTTTGAAAATGACCCGCTTTTTCAAGAAATGTCAGAAAAAATGCTTGTGCGTGAATACCAAGCCATAATTGAAAAAGCTGTCGACTCATACGCGAAACTGGTAAGAAGAGGGGGATATTCAACACAAGAAGCAACCGCGTTACTGACAGATAAACCCTTATCTGACTGGCCAAAAACAATAAGCAGGTTGCTGGAACAGAAAGAATTTACCGTCAGATAAGTTCGTCTTCAGCGTAATAAAAGCCAATATCAACGCGGTCGTAACTGAATATTTCCGATTTTTTAAAGAATATATCTATTTCTCTTTTGGCCGCTTTCAAATCTTCCGAAGAATGGATTATATTGGCTGAAACGGACATGCCGTAATCTCCTCTTATGGTACCCTGGGGCGCGTTCTTTCCGTCTGTCGGTCCGCACATATTCCTCACCACTCTAACCACATCCAAACCCTCAAGAACCACAAGTATCACCGGCAATGATTTCATAAATTCCTTAAGACGGGGCAAAAAGTGCTTGCCTTTGTGCTGGGCATAGTGCTTATCCAAAAGCAGGTCGGTCATTTTTATCATTTTCATTCCAACTGGTTTTATCCCTTTTTGTTCAAACCTATCCAGTATCTCGCCAACGATACCGCGGTGTATCGCGTCAGGTTTCATTATTATAAGGGTTCTTTCTCTGATGTTTGCCATATTTAATTATCTGTTATTATTTTAAAATTTTCGCCGTCGCTGACGACTTTGATGTCGCCGTCAACATCAGTACGATAATACTTAATGCCGAAATTTTCAAGCCGGTTCAAGGTCTCCGGCGACGGATGGCCATATCTATTCTTTACCCCGACCTGGATAATCGCGATCTGCGGCGAAATCTCATATAAGAACTCTTCCACAGTAGATGTCTTTGAACCATGGTGGCCGACTTTAAGAATATCGGAATCTAAACTTTCGCCGGCCAATATTAACCGCCGTTCTATTTTTTGTTCCATATCCCCCGTCAGCATGATTTTCAGTCCGCCATATTTTAACATCATAACCACAACATCGTCATGAGGATTTTGGGGATTATCTCCAACAACTGATTCAAACGGATGCAATATCGTTAAAGTCAGTCCGCCGCTCAAATCAACCACCTTGCCGGCAATCGCTTCTATGTTATTCGCATTTTCGTTTTTAACCGCCTCTTCCCAGGCTTTAAATTCCGGAGAGTCATATGATTCTTTAGCTTCAATAATATTTTTTAAATCATACCGTTTAAGAACATCTATCAGACCGGCGATATGATCGGCATGAGGATGAGTGGCAATCATCAAATCAATATCTCTGTCATAAAAAGACATTACTTCGCCCAACCTGCTTAAAATCTTGTTATCCGGCCCGCCGTCTACCAAGACCTGACTCCCATTCGGCGCTTCTATAAATATCGCGTCTCCCTGACCGACATCAAAGAAATATACTTTGAGCAGTCCGTTTTGGGGGCTTGCCGCTGAACCCGTTGAATATGCAAAAACCGCCAGACAAAGTAGAACCGCCAAATGAGTCAGAGAAATTTTCCCGGAATGCATTAAGATTATTTATAATAAATTAAACAAAAAGGAAAGCCATTCCATGTTTTCCTTTAAAATTTCGCCAAACTTTTCTATTACCGTTTGGCTGATTCAAGCTGACGCTCCAATCCCTTAAGGTGCTTATTAAGATCAGTAATATCGGCTCCTTTTGATCTATTTTCGGCAATTCGTCTTTTAGTCGCTTTTATGGCATCCGTCAAACCGGCCATTGTTTCCTCTCTGGCTTTTTCAACGTTAACTTCTCTGCCTTCTGCTTGTTTTCGTTTTGCGTGCTCGAGCGGCGATACGCCAGGATGATATTCTTTATTCATAGTTTTTCCTCTGTAATATAATTTTAGAACATTCCCGCGAATAATTCAACCACTTCTATCTGGTAAGCGGTTATCGCCCAGGCGAACCAGCCGATAACTTGCCCCAGCGGCGGGAAAATCATTCCGGTTAAGCCGGAAATAAATCCGGCGAACATCGCGGCCGGAATAAAAGGCAATATCATAAGATTGACGGGTAGAGAAACAAGGGAAAAATTTCTAAAATAATAAATTAAGAGCGGCGCCACGGCTATCTGGGCTGAAAGGGTCATTAAAAATATTTCTTTCAAATTGCCGAACTTGGGTATTTTTTTTAGTTTATTATCAACCCTCGGATAAAGGTACATGAGACCTAAAACTGCCGCGAACGAGAGCTGAAAACCAATGTCAAAAACAAGAACGAACGGATTAAAATATGCCATTGCCGCTCCGGCAAAAATTATTGAGTTTTTAGGATTATAAAGCCGGCCGTAACCGTTGGCAAATAAAAGCAAGAGGCCCATTATCGCCGCCCGTACAACCGACTCGGAAGCGCCGGTAAGGATCACAAACAAAACTATAATTACAACCGACAGCCAAAAAGCGATTCGCCTTCTGAAAAAATACACCAGCCCCGCCAGAACAGCCCAGGAAATTATCATTATGTTGTATCCCGATATCGCGAGTATATGAGTCGCGCCGGTTTCATTGAATGCTTCCTCAATGGCATCGGGTATGTCCTGCCTTGAACCCAGCAATATTCCGTTAATAAAAGCCGCGTTTGGCTCCGGCACCGACCTGCCCACGGCGCTTTCAAATTTTGCTTTTATTGAAAATATTTTTCTATAGAAATCAATCTTTGTCTTCTCGAAAAAACTCATGCTCTTATATATTAAAGTATCACCGTATTTATCCGAACCCGATATATCCGGATAAAACATAGTTGTTCTTATGCCTTCTTTTTTAAGATAGGTAACATAGTCAAAGCCGGTTAGATTCTCCGGTTTTCGTAAATCGCCTCTTACCGAAACAGCGTCGCCGTAATTGAACTTCGGGAAATTATTGACCGTGAGCAGTATTATGTCATCCAACGGCACAGTCCTGTCTCCCGCTACCAGCTCTTTGGCTCTTAAAATAATTTCTTGTCTCCCGCCGCGATCGACCGGCTCGTCATCAATATAGCCGTTAACCGTAACTTCGATACCCTTATTGCCCGCTTTCAAGTCAGTAAACGCGTCAAGGCGGTCCTTATCAAAGTTGGCCGAATTAAGCCGAGCTATTCCAAATAAAAAAGCAACTCCGAAAAATCCAGCCAGCAACAGTTTAGAGTTAAAACTCCTGTTATACCCGAATATGCCGATTAAACCGACAGACGATATGAAGCCAAGGTAAATAACGGTCTGGCTAACGCTAAAAACAGAAGCAACAAAAACCCCAGACAAAAAACTAACCAAAAACCAAAAAAATATCTGCGACTTGTGCATTGTAAAAACTTTATCAGTATTGAAGAAAATAAAAAAGAGGCGTTAAGGCCTCCACTTGAGCCAGGCTCTGGCATTCAAAACAACTAAAGTAATTGAAAGAAAAACCAGGTCGTACATATTATGTTTAATTCCTATAAACATCCAGATCAAGTTACCGACGGAACCGGCAACAAATGCCCACCTATTCTTGTTGCCCACCATCCATAAATATAAAATAATAAAAGCATTGGCTA
>JBBTTJ010000069.1:0-5053 GCA_038064315.1 Patescibacteria group bacterium
CAAAAAATACCGCTCTTTTCGGTCTTATGCACGACATAGGACATGGCCCGTTTTCTCATGTGATAGAAGAGCTGACTCCGGTGGATCACGATAAGAACGGATTTAAGATCGTCGGCCTCTTAAAAAAAGAAATAGAAGAATGCGGCGGCGATTTTAAATTTATCCAGAGTCTTTTCGGCAGAAAGAACGACATTCACAAAATAGTCACGGATAAAAATATGGGAATGGATAAACTGGATTATCTTGACCGCGATGTTTATCATACCGGTTTTGGTCCGAGGCCTGACATTAAAAGCGTATCTGATTACTTAAGTTTTATTGAAGGGAATTTGGTTATAGATAAAAAGTCTTTGGAAGCGGCAAAACAAACGCAGAAAATGTACCAGTATATGTATAAAGAATTTTATCTTCACAAATCATCCCAGATAAATCAGCGTTTTTTGGAAAAAATGATAGCGGTCTGGATGAGATTAGACGATATTGACCCCGGAAAATTATGGCTGATGAACGACTATGAACTTCTGGCTCATATTTATAAGCATGATAATTCAGATATTCAGTTCATGTATCAGTGTTTTAAGAACAGAAATCTTCCTAAAACCGGTTTGGTGATACGCTTAAAAGACCGTCAGTCCAAAGAAAGAATAAGCGGAAAGAAAATAAAAGTTATCGGGGAAGAAAAAGCGTTTTTTGATAATTTTGCCGAACACTCTTCATTTAAACTGCTTGAAAAATTAGAAACTCTTATAGGCGCGGAAATTGCCGTTGAGCCGAATAAAATAATTGTTGTCCCGATGATATCATCCTGGCGTTTTGTGCCGGAAGACATACTTTATCATGATGCCGGAACTATATTTTCTTTGAAAAAAACTCATCCGGAACATTTTAACGGCATGAGGTCGGATTCCGACGATTACATGGCAATAAGGGTTTGCGTAATAGGAGACAGGGAATTAATCTACAAAAACGCCAACAATATACACAAGCTTCTCAAAAATATAACTTAAAAATAGGTCTTATAAAGTTGTCCGCCCTGTAGGAATCTCACGTCGAAATGATTTTAACTCGCAGGCTAGCAAAATCATTTCTCCTTGAAACCTTGCGGTTTCAATTTCCCCGCCAAAGGCGCGGCTTCCACCACGGGAAAGAACTTTTCTTTCCCGACCCCTATCTTGTTCGAATCCTACTGTCCGCCCTGTAGGATTCGAACCTACGACCGTCTCCTTAAAAGGGAGCTGCTCTACCAACTGAGCTAAGGGCGGATATTAAATATCGCAATGCAGTACCGCGGGCATTTTAACATAAAAATTTAGATTTTACAATTATTATTTTTATGGAGAAAATGCTATTATATTCTTTAAATGGCATCTATAAGGCATTTTATTCTTATCATTATTTACACAAAACACTGTATAAATATTGATAAGTATAAAATGCCAAGCAAAGCATAGAGTATTAAACATTGTGTAATTAGTATTATTTTATACAGTGTTTTGTATAAAATAATACTAAGTACACAATGTCACTTATATTCATAAATTATGGTAAAAAAACTCAAAATAGGCGTACTGATGGGTGGTACTTCATCTGAACACGAGGTTTCTTTAGCTACCGGTGATAATGTTATTGCCGGTCTGGACAAGACCAAGTACAGGCCCGTTGTAATAAAAATATCAAAAACCGGCCGCTGGTTTCTGAACGGTAAATCATCAGACATAAATAAATCCCTGAAGTCTTGCGATTTAATTTTCAACGCGCTTCACGGCGCGTTTGGCGAGGACGGCAGGGCGCAGGCGCTTATGGAATATTATGGCATCCGGTATACCGGCTCCGGCATTGCCGCTTCGGCTCTGGCAATGGACAAGCTCCGAAGCCGGGAAATATTCAAGCTGGCCGGTTTTTGCGTTCCGAAAACATTGGAAATAAAAAAAGGCGAGAACTACCAGGCTAGACTGAATCTTTTTATAACTAAGATTACGAAACTGCCGGTTGTGGTTAAGCCGTGTTCTAACGGTTCTTCAGTCGGAGTGAATATTGTCGGTGATAACGGCGAACTGGCCAAAGCCATAGATAAGGCATTCAAGTTAGACAAGAAAGTTTTAGTTGAAGAATTTATAAAGGGCAGGGAAGTAACCTGCGGCGTTCTTGATGATTTTAACGGCGAGTCAAGCGCTTTGCCTGTTACGGAAATTGTGCCCGTAAGCAAACACGTTTTTTTTAATTACGACGCTAAATATAAAGACGGTCAGTCGGAGTTGATTACGCCTTCGCAAATTGACCCGGCGGCTCGTGATAAAGTCCAGGAAACAGCCGTCCGTGCACATCAACTGCTCGGTTGCCGCGGTTATTCAAGGACTGATATCATATTAAAGAACGAAAATATTTATGTTCTGGAAACCAATACTTTACCTGGTCTGACAAGCCACTCATTGTTGCCGAAAGCCGCCGCCGTGGCCGGATTTACCTTTTCGCAGATGCTGGATCGTATAATTGATTGTTCCAATTAAATATCATTTTTTTAAATTTTTAATTTTTGTTTTATATATGCTAGAATCTTTCTATGTCTAGAATTTCTATAATTGATACCGGCAACTTGGTTGGCGAAATAGTCAATTTATACGGCTGGGTTAACATAAGGCGCGACCATGGGAAACTTATTTTTATTGATTTGCGCGACAGGAGCGGGGTCGTGCAAGCGGTATTTTCTCCGTCAGATAATGAACTCCGTGAGGCGGCTGACAAACTTCGTCCCGAATGGGTTGTGAGGCTCAAAGGAAAAGTTAAAGCTCGTCCGGAAAAAATGTTCAATCCCGAAATACCGACGGGTAAAGTTGAAATAGAACCGCTGGAACTTGAAATATTGAATGAAGCGGAGACGATGCCCATCGCCATAGATACGGACGGTTACGAAATAGGCGAGGAATCGCGGATGACTTACCGTTATTTGGATCTGCGGCGTCCGCGTCTTCTCAAAAATATTTCCAAACGCCATGAAACGGTTCTGTTTATCCGCAACTGGCTTTCGGGGACAGGATTTTTAGAAATAGAAACGCCGATACTTACCAAGTCAACTCCTGAAGGCGCCAGAGATTATGTCGTCCCGTCCCGTATTTATCCGGGCAAATTCTTTGCCTTGCCTCAATCGCCGCAACAATACAAACAGCTTCTTATGGCGGCGGGTATTGAAAGATATTTTCAAATTGCCAGATGTTTCAGGGATGAGGATACAAGGGGGGACAGACAGCCGGAATTCACTCAACTTGATCTTGAAATGAGTTTCGTGGAGAGAGATGATGTGATGGATTTGAATGAAAAATTGCTCATCGATCTGGTCAAAACGATATATCCTGAAAAAATAATTCAAGACATTCCTTTTCCAAGAATATCTTACAAAGAAGCGATGGAAAAATATGGCACAGACAGGCCGGACTTAAGAAAGGACCCGAACGACCCAAACCTTCTGGCATTCTGTTGGGTTGTGGATTTTCCTTTCTTTGAAAAGACTAATGACGGCAAATGGACGTTTACTCACAATCCGTTTTCCGCGCCTAAGCCGGAGCATATGGAAGACCTGATGGCGCAAAAAAATGTGAGCAACATTCTTACTACCCAGTACGACATTGTTCTTAACGGGTGGGAGATAGGCGGAGGAAGCATAAGAAGCCATAATCCTAAAATATTGGAGACGGTCTTTGAAATTATAGGTTATTCTAAAAACCAAATTAAAGAAAATTTCGGCCACATGCTAAAAGCTCTCGGACATGGCGCTCCGACGCACGGCGGCATTGCCTGGGGATTTGATAGATTGGTTGCCTTATTGAATAATGAATTGAATATAAGAGAAGTGATGGCGTTTCCAAAGACAGGCGATGCGCGCGACCTTATGATGGATTCGCCTTCAGAATTGGCAAATGAACAGCTGAAGGAACTGCATATCAAAATATTTGAATAATTCTCAAACCATTGCAGAGGAAATTATACATACTTTCGGGAGTATTGAGCGTTTTGATTTTGGTTAATGTTTTTTTTATTTTCAGTTTTCAAAAAGAGGGCAATGATAATTCAGACCCGGCCGATATGCCCTTGAGTAACACCCAGGCGTACATATTTCCTGTTTCAGCACCAAGCTATTTGCCTGTGCTTAATACCACAATAGAAAGGCCCCGGCTTTCCGCAAAATCAGCCGTCATTTATGACATAAGATCATCAAGATATCTGTATTCAAAGAGTCCGGAGGACCGTCTTCCGGTTGCGTCTTTAACAAAACTTCTAAGCGCCATTGCGGTGCTTGAGAATTTAAATTTGGACGATGTCGTTGTGGTTCCCGAAGAATCTCTGAAAGTTGACGGAGAAAAACAGACACTATATCTGGATGAAAAGATAAAGGTAAGAGATCTCTTAAAAATGATGCTGGTAGAATCGTCTAACGATGCCGCATATGCTTTAAGAATTTATGCCTCAAGTTCCGGCGTTGACATGATTGGTCTTATGAACAGGAAAGCCATTGAACTTGGTATGAGTAATTCAATATTTCATGACCCTGCCGGTCTCAACGATGACGCTCTTTCTTCAACGGAAGATCTTGTTAAACTGGCAATTTATTCTCTTAAATTTGACGAGCTTTGGTCAACTCTCGGTGAAAAGACGACAAGCGTCTATTCAATAGATGGCAAAATAGAACACAAAATCAACAGCACTAATCAGCTATTTGGGATTATCCCCGACATCATTGGAGGCAAGACAGGATATACCGATAAAGCGTTGGGTTGTATGTTGCTCGTGGTTGATATTCCCGGCAAAAATGATAAAATTATCAGTATAGTTTTGGGTTCTGCGGAGAGATTTACAGATACGGAAAAGCTTGTTGATTGGACAAGGCGAGCTTATAATTGGGAGTGAGGATGAATTGAAAATAAGTTTTCAATTCATCCGAATGAAGCAATTATATGAATGTAGTGATTATAATTGGCAGTGAGTATGATTAAAAGTTATTTTTGATAGCGAGGAGCAAAATGGAAATTAATTTCCATTTTGTCCGAGCGAAGCTAAAAGG
>JBBTTJ010000070.1:0-1694 GCA_038064315.1 Patescibacteria group bacterium
TCCCCAGACCCCTCCTGCGGGCGGGAAAAGACATTAGCCGAGGCAGGGCGAATCCCATGTCCCCAGAAAATTGTTTCGCCCTGCCGAGTCCATTTTTAGATTTCTTCGTTAGGATTATCAGCAAAATACATTCGAACTTTGTCTAATTATGTACTGCCAAAATTGGAAATCCGAATAGATATGGTATGATTTTAGAATTGGAATAGTATAATTTTTAAATTGAGATTTACTAAGAAAAATAGAAAGTTTAAATGAAAGGACTGATGCAAAAAATAGAGGTTCCCTTTGCAAGAACGGCAATTTTTATTGTTTATTTTTGGTTTGGTCTTCTAAAACTCTTGGGAGTGAGTCCGGCCGGTCCGTTGATTCAGGCGCTTTTTCAAAGGACGGTTTGGTTTATGGAATTTTCAACTTTCTATTTTTTATTTTCACTTTTTGAAATGGCAATCGGCATAGTTTTCCTTATTCGTGGCTGGGAGCGTCTCGCGATTTTTCTATTGGGATTGCATCTTTTTACCACTGTCCTTCCTTTGTTTTTATTGCCTCAAATCACCTGGCAAGGATTTTTAACCCCCACGCTTGAAGGACAATATATTATTAAAAACATTCTCATCATTGACGCGGCGATTGTTGTCGGGTCAAAAATTGTATCAGTATCAAAATAGCCAAAGAATTTGCCGCTAAAGAAAAAATAAAAAAAGCCCTCATCTTGAAATATTTTGAAATAATCATGACGAGGGGAGTAGAGCGGCCTGTAGGTCGGTTAACCAGGGATTGCATCAACAACCACATTACCGACGGCATACACCAGAAAACCGGTGATGGCAGGTCCGATGAGACCCGTCGGATCAACATGTTGCAGAAGCAACGCATTAAGCGGAATCCACGCTCCGCCAAGAGCAAAAACGAGCATAACCCAACTTTTCACTTTTGCCATAAAAGATCACCTCTCTTCTGCTCTTTCCATGAAGAGCAGAGAAAATGAGAAACCGTTTCTTACTTTCTCTGCTCTTCAATATGACAAATAACTACATGCATTATAAACCTCCATTAGACATATACAAGAAAACTGTGGATAACTTTGTAAGTTTACTATTATTATCAAGTGTGGTATTATCAAACCTATGAAGAATAAAGACATGATACTCGTAATTTTGGTCGTAGCTCTTGCCGGCGCGGTGGGTTTTTTTGCGCTAGATATGACTCAAACTACTGCTCCCGGGCCAAGCGGTGAAAATATAATTAAAAAAGTGGGTGAAATGGAAAGTTCATTTTTAATACAAAAAATCAATCGCGGCAGCGTTGACGGCATTTGGTATCAGGCATATCCTGTTCCCAGAGATATAGGCGAACCGAGGACCTTATATATAGGCGATGACATAGGATATGCTTGCGAAGGCGTGTCCGAAAAACTCATAAGCATAAATTTTTCTGAACAGACTGTAACTTTTAACAAAGTTGTCGGCGAAGAACCGTCTAAAGGCGGATGTCCTATCTGCCTTGCCGGCAGTACCCTAATTGACACTCCAGTCGGATTAGTTTCAGTAAAAGATTTACAAATTGGAATGCCAGTTTGGACAACGGATAAGTTTGGCCAACGCGTACCCGGCGTTATAAGCAAAACATCAAAAGTGTCAGTACCGCCGACTCATAAAATGGTTCATCTGATCCTTGATGACGGACGGGAGTTATTT
>JBBTTJ010000071.1:0-4773 GCA_038064315.1 Patescibacteria group bacterium
AACACTTTGGGATGCATCCTGAAAGGGGGTTTCTGCCCGTTAAAGACCCTCTTACTTCTCTTCCCGAGGAATTTAGTTATCTTGATTCGTTCGGGTTGCAACTTCCCGGACTGATAAAGCAAGGCATGGTTCACACTCTGGCCAAAGATATTCCCATACCGTCAAGAAAGCGGCTTTGTTCTTTGGACGGCCCTGTAATGCAGTTGGCGTGGATGCGATACGCATTTATACAAAGCGCTTTAGTGCACGGTCAGCAGACCAGTAATAAAATATGTAAGAATGTCGCTTTGCCGATGTACTGGCTGTCTAAATTTATGAATAAGCCGCCAATACTTTCTTATGACGCGTATGTTTTAAGCAACTGGAAAAGAAAGGACCCAAACGGCCCGATAAAAGTGGATAATCTTAAATTAATCCAGACATTCATTAATGACTCCGATCAGGCATGGTTCATTCTTATTCACGTTGATATAGAATATGAGGCGGCTACGGCTATAAGGAATTTGGCGGAAGCTGTGTCGGCGGCGGCGGAGGAGAAGGCGGAGGAGAGAAGATCTATTGACGATGTTGAGAATATTATTGAACACGCGCTTTTTAATGTGGACAAGGCGTTGGGCAATATGATAACAACAATGAAAAGAATGACGGAGGGCGCTTCTCCCGACAAATACTATAAGATAAGGCCGTGGATAATGTATTTTGAAAATGTTTTATATGAAGGAGTTCGTGAATATGACGGCCGGCCGCAATCATTCCGGGGGCAGACGGGAGCTCAAACATCCATATTCCAATCGCTTGAAGCGGGGCTTCAGATGCCTCCGATGGAAAGCAACGAACTGGCAGAATATCTTAAAGAAATGCGGCTCTATATGCCTCTTGGCCATAGGCATTTTATAAAAAAAATTGAAGATATTTCTAATATAAGGAGTTTTATAGAATGTCAGGCGCCTCGGCTTGCCGGAATCTACAATGATTGCGTGGACAAGGTATGCGATTTTTTGGACATGCATTTGCAATACGCGATTGTCTTTATACTTAATAAGACAAGCAATCCGAAGGGGACAGGCGGGAGCGAATTCATGAAGTATCTGAAAAGCCGATTGAATGAAAGGAGAGCCAGAGCTTATTTAAAAATCTAGCGGAGCATATCCGCTTTTTAATTTGAATTTTAATGAATTTATTGTATAATTATCCTTATTCAAAAAGCGAGAGGAAGGCCGGCGTAGTTCAACGGTTAGAACACAGGTATCATAAACCTGGAACAAAGGTTCGACTCCTTTCGCCGGTACAATTCAAAAATGTTTAACCATAAATTATATAATCTGGATTCCGGACTTCGCCTCGTCGTTATACCCATGGAAAGCACCAAGACCGCGACTGTTTTGGTTATGGTCGGCACCGGTTCCAAGTATGAAACAAAGGACATCAACGGCGTTTCGCACTTCCTTGAACACATGATGTTCAAGGGCACCGAGAAAAGACCGGGCAAACTTGATATAGCGATGGAGTTGGACGGCATAGGCGCGGAATACAACGCTTTTACCGGCAAAGAATATACCGGCTATTATGCAAAAGCCAGCGTTAAAAAATTAGATACCGTAATGGATGTCATATTTGATATTTTTCTTAATTCAAAATTGGCCGGCGAAGAAATTGATATAGAACGGGGCGTAATAATAGAAGAATTGAATATGTATCGCGATATGCCGCAGAGATATGTGGGTGATCTCTTTGAGCAGTTGCTCTACGGGGATCAGCCGGCCGGATGGGATATCGGGGGCGAGAAGGAAACAATACTAAAGTTAAAGAGAGAAGAATTTATAAATTATTTCAATACTCATTACATAGCTCCAAAGACTGTTGTTGCGATAGCCGGTAATGTAGACCCGGAAGATATAAAAAATAAGGTTGAAGTATATTTCAAAAATATCCGGCAGGGTGAAAAATTCGGCAAGCCGGCGGTAGTTGAGGAGCAGGACGAACCCAAAGTCCTTCTGCATAATAAAAAAACGGATCAGACCCATTTTATCCTCGGTGTCAGAGCTTATGATAAATTCAGCGAAAAAAAATATCCGCTTGGTATTTTGTCGGTTATCCTCGGCGGCGGTATGAGCTCCCGTCTTTTCAGCGAGGTAAGAGATAAGAGAGGATTGGCTTATTACATCGGCGCCGGCGGCGAATCCTATACCGATACGGGATTCTTTATGGTCAAAGCCGGGGTTAATAATCAAAAGACAGTTGAGGCGCTTAAAGTTATAATGGAAGAATTAAGAAAAGTTAAAAGAGAAGGCATTACCTCTGAAGAACTCAAAAGAGCGAAGGACCAGATAGAGGGTTCCATGGCGCTTGGCCTGGAGCATTCCGATGCCGTTGCCGAAACATACGCCGAATCGCTTATTTTTCATAACGAAATTTTGACCCCCGAGTATGAGCTTGATAAAATGAAGAAGGTAACTCTTGAGCAGGTATTGAAAGTCGCTTCGGAAATATTTGACGATAAAAAATTAAATCTTTCACTGATAGGACCTTTTGAGAATGAGAATGAATTTAAGCAAATATTAAAATTTTAGTTTATGGCTGAAAATCACACAGTATTGGAAATCTCAACCGGCAGTATTTTTAAGGCTATTGTCTTGATTCTGCTTTTCATTTTACTTTATATTCTAAAAGATGTTTTAATCGTGTTTTTATTAAGTTTAGTGGTTGCTTCAGCCATTAGCCCGTTTGCGAATTGGCTTGACCAGAGAGGATTCCCGCGGCTTTGGGGAGTGCTTCTTTTGTTTTTGTCGGTGCTTGGTTTGATGGCGCTTATAGTGTCATTGGTCATTCCTTCCATTTCCAGCGATGTTGACCAGCTTGTCAGTTCTCTGCCGGCCGTATTTGATAAAGTATCCGTGTCTCTTGAAAGTGTCCAACAGGGCGCGCCGTCTTATCTTGATTTTGTAAGCGAGGTACAGAATATTCTGGCCGTTCTGTCTTCATACCTTCAGCAGTCGTCACAGTCCGCCATTGGTCTGGTGGTTGGCATATTCGGCGGCGTCGTGGCATTTGTGACCGTTCTTGTCCTTTCTTTTTATTTGTCGGTTACAAAGAAAGGCATAGAGAACTTTTTGGATTCCGTAGTCCCTGAAAAATACGAATCATATGTGAAAGACCTCTGGAAAAGAACTGAAAGGAAAGTTGGTCTTTGGTTGCAAGGTCAGCTGTTGCTTGCGTTGATCGTGGGACTTGTGGTCTATGTCGGTCTTTCTTTAATGGGCATTAAATTCGCTTTGACGCTTGGTTTTCTGGCCCTTACTTTTGAGATAGTTCCCATTGTCGGTCCCATACTGGCCGCCATTCCCGCTATCATTCTGGCGTTTTTGCAAGGACCGGCTATGGGTTTGTGGGTAATCGTTTTTTATGTGGCCGTTCAACAGTTTGAGAATCACATACTTGTGCCGGTTGTTATGGGCAAGACACTTGGCTTGAACCCGGTCGTAGTGATAATAGCTCTTTTGGTCGGCGCTAATCTCGCCGGCATTGTGGGTATGATATTGTCTGTTCCGGTAGCTACGGCCATAGTTGAGATTATTGATGATATGGCGAGAAAGAAAGAATCAAGGCGTCAAACTGTTTAAAATGCAAACTTCCCGGCTCTTGTTATCTGTGATTTTTCAATGTTGTATGTTGTTGCTACCCCAATCGGAAATTTGGAAGACATCTCGCCCAGGGCGATCTCTGTTTTAAATTCGTCTGATATCATTCTTGCGGAGGACACAAGGGTAACTCGCGTGCTTATTTCAAAATATGGAATAAATAAACCGCTCATCAGCTACCATCAACACAGTAAGATTAAAAAGATAAATGAAATCATAGCTCTTCTAAAAGAAGACAAAATATTATCTCTTGTATCTGATGCCGGAACTCCAGGGATAAATGACCCGGGCAATTTTTTGATACAGGAAATACTCAAAGAAATTCCCGAATTAAAAATTGTGCCTATTCCAGGGCCGAATGCGGCGGTAACGGCATTGAGCATAAGCGGATTCCCGGCGGATAAATTTGTCTTTCTCGGTTTTCCGCCGCATAAAAAAGGCCGCCAAACATTTTTCAAAAGAATTGGCGATATTGAAGAAACTGTTGTATTCTATGAATCAAAACACCGTATACTTAAAGCCCTGAAAGAATTGAAAGAATTATCAATGCTCGATAACCGGCCCGTTATGGTTGCCAGAGAATTGACCAAACAATTTGAGACGATTTACAGAGGAATGGTTGACGAAGTTTTAGAGCAACTGAACAAGAGCAAAGTATTAGGAGAGTTTGTGGTTATCGTAAGAGCAAAATAATGAAGAAAAATAAATTCTATATAACGACAAGCATAGCTTATGTAAATGCGCCTCCGCATGTCGGTTTTGCTTTGGAACTGCTTCAGGCAGATGTACTTGCGCGGTATCACCGATTGATAGGGGATGATGTATGGTTTTTAACCGGCACGGATGAACATGGATCGAGTGTTTCTCGTTCAGCCGAAAAAGCAAAACTATCTTCGCAAGAATTTACGGATAAAATATCCGGTGAGTTTAAGAAACTCACTAAAACACTGAATATTTCAAATGATGATTTCATTAGAACTACCGACAAGGAACGTCACTGGCCATCGGTTGCTAAATTCTGGAACGAACTGGTTGAGGCCGGCGATCTATATAAAAAGAGATACAAGGGATTGTACTGTGTCGGTCACGAGTCATTCGTCAAAAAGAGCGAACTGATTGACGGACGATGCCCTTT
>JBBTTJ010000072.1:0-6530 GCA_038064315.1 Patescibacteria group bacterium
TGAGACCGTTGAAGTGCTTGGAGAGCTCCACGAGCTGTTCGCAGACCGGCTTCACAGCGTACCCTTGCGGATAGCCGTAGTTAGACTTCACCTCCTCGTTGACGAAAAACGGACTCGCCACGAGAGACGGTGTTGAGACGAATTCCTTCGCCTCGACGATGGACTGCAGGTTTCTGGCGACGAAACTCGGGTCGAGCGTCCCTTCCATGAGGCGGCGCTGGACTTCCCACATGCGGCGGGAGATCGTTCCGAGAGTGTCGTCTGCGACGATGTGAGTCGTCATGATGACAACCTCCTTTTGATTTGCGAGATTCGCCCTCGCTGTTGCGGCTAGCCTCGTTATGAGGTAAGCCCGCCGTCGCCAAAGGCTATGGCGGGCAAAGCGCATTTTGAACAGTGCGTTTTACCCATCGTAGCTTTAGCGAAGATGGGCTTACCTAAAAATACCCTCTTTTCAATGTGCGATTTTACTGTTGTAGGTATAGCAAATATAAGTCGATTTATCAAGCAGATAATGAAAAAGACCCGCGGGCAGACCGGAAACAGAAAACCTGTCGCCGGATCGCTCACGAGCCTAAAATCTACTTGAATTCAACAGTCAAAAGTAATCGGTTTTTTTGGGTCCTGATATATTCTTTGGCCATTCGCCATCTTTCGGTGTTTCTAACGCCTAAATAGACGGCAAAAATAGTCAGAAAAATTGATACAACCGATAAAAACCACAAACCGGCGGTTGTTTCAAATAAACCGGCTAATAACACAGGAAGACTTTTAAATAATTTTAAATAATTTTTAAATAACTCGTATCCTAAATAACCAAAAAATATAATTACCCCCGGCAGAAAACGCCTTTGGCCAAATCTGGGCCACCGGCTAATAGGCTCAAAAGGCAGTAGATTTTCCGACGACCCGATCTCAAAAAATCTCCAACTCGGGCCAAGCGGCCGATACCCAAAAAGAATCAGAGCCGGCAGGAAGCCGACAATCCTGACAACCCAACCAAATACACGGCTAATGATAATAAAAGGCCATGCAAAAACGAGCGCAAAAGTAACCAGCAGAAATATTTTTAGAATATTTGTCTTTTGCGGCTCAATCTTGTCAGTCCTCCAGTCAATATTCCAGTTATAAGCCAACTTGAACAAAAATCCGTCACGCCTGAAAACCATATAAAACCTCCTTATGTAAAAATGCTAAAGACAATTGATTTTTAAATAATACCAAAAAATTATAGAAAGTCAACATTACCACCCCTTTTTGGAAAGAGCGTCCTCCGCCGCTTTCTGCTGGGCTTCCTGTTTTGACGGCCCCTGGCCCTGGCCGATCAGTTCTTTCTCTAAAAACACGCCCACTTTGAAATTCCTGGCATGGTCAGGCCCCCATTGTTCCAAAACTTCATAAGTCGGGGTAATGCCGGCTTCATCCTGGGCCATTTCCTGAAACAAGCTTTTCGCGTCGCGGTAGAGACGATTTTCAATTATTGTCGGAAGTTCTTTTAGAATAAATTTAGTTATAAACTTCTCGCAGGGCTCGTATCCCCGGTCAAGATAAATCGCTCCTATAAGCGACTCCATCGCGTTTGCAAGAATATACTGCCTTGCCCTGCCGGTATCTCGCGCCTCTCCCCGAGACAGCATAATATAGTCGTTAAGGTCGAACTCGGCGGTTATCTTTGAGAGTATGTTCGCGTTCACTAGCGCCGCGCGCCAGTTGGTCATTTCTCCTTCAGGATTAGGATAATTATTATAGAGATGCTCGGTAACCACAAGTTCCAGAACCGCGTCGCCCAAAAACTCCATCCGTTCATTATGGTCAAGATGCCAATCCGGATTTTCATTCAAATAAGAACGATGAGTTAATGCCGTAAGCAGGAGGTCCTTATTTTTAAACTCAAAGCCGATCTTTGACTCTAATTCGTTTAATTTTTCATGAGACATAAAATCGTTTAAATATTTTCTTTACTCTCATTGTCCTCATTTCCGGCAGAGTTCTCTTTCTTCTCTTTAACCGGAGGCGCGTCGTCTTTGCCCGGTTCGCCTATCTCCCTGTAAACGGTTCCCAGCACGCCATTGACGAATTTGCCGGACGATTCTCCGCCGAACGATTTGGCCAATTCTATCGCTTCATTAATGGCTACTTTGGGAGGCACTTCCTCTCTCTTACCGAAAAGCAGTTCATAAAGACCGATGCGAAGCACATTGCGGTCAACCGTCGCTATTTGTTCAAGAGGCCATTGAGGGGCGGCCTTCTCTATTATCTTATCCAAGTCTGCTATACGCTCTATGACGCCGCTAACCAGGTCACGGATAAAAGTGGTGTCCTCCATTCCGGCGGCAAATTCTTTGATATTTCTTTCTACTATTTCAGACAGCGCCTCTTCTTTTCTGCCTCTAAAATCCCACTCATAGAGGGATTGCATAGCGACTGATCTGGAAAGATGTCTTGACGCCATTTATTTTAATGAGATTATTTACCGGCTTTTTGTTTCTTTTCTTTTTTCTTAAGTTCTTTCGCCAAAACATTGACAACTTCTCTGCCCTTATAATAGCCGCAGTATTTACAAACAATGTGCGGCAAAATCTCTCTGTTGCAATGAGAACATTTTACTAATTTTTTGGGCTTCAGGGCAAGGTGGCTTCTGCGCCTCTTCTGCTTGCCTTTAGCCATGTGATGTCTTGGTACTGCCATATTGATATAATACTTAACACGAAACGGCGCTTTTTGCAAACCGATAAGCAGACTGGCATAAATTGATAATCGGCAATCTTATCCACAATTGTCCTAAAGATTTTTTGAATGTTAGAATGAGTCATAAAATCCGTCTTGCCAAATCTTCGGATGATAAACTAATATCTGTGATTGCGGGACGGAACTTTTTTATGAAATTCGTACATCTGCACACGCATAGCCACTATTCACTTCTGGATGGTCTTTCCAAGGTCAAAGACATGGTTAAACTCGCAAAAGAAAAAGGCATGACCGCCCTTGCTTTAACCGACCATGGCGCAATGTACGGGGCCGTAGAATTCTATATGGCCTGCAAAAAGAATGACATAAATCCCATCATAGGCGTTGAAGCCTATATCGCCAACAGAAGCCGTTTTCAAAAAGAACCCCAAATAGACAACAAACGATACCATCTGACGCTTCTGGCAAAAAATAACGCCGGCTACCAAAATTTAATTAAACTTACCACCGCCGCCCATGTTGAGGGCTATTACTATAAACCGCGAATGGATAAAGACCTGTTAAGAAAGCACGCGGAAGGATTAATCGCCCTTTCCGGCTGTCTGGCTGGAGAACTTGGGCGGGCAATTCTTTCGGAAAACAAAGAAAAAGCCGAAGCCGTTATTAGAGAATATCAGTCCATATTCGGACCGGAGAATTATTATCTTGAAATAATGCACCATTCCGATGTTGAATTTTTCCAGAAATGGAAGGACGCTCTGATAGAACTTTCAAGGAAACTCAACATACCGCTTGCGGCGACGCAGGATTCACACTATCTTCATCCCGAAGACGCGTTCGCCCATAAAACTCTTGTGGCCATATCCACCAACACCGATGTCTCTGAAACCAAAATTTTCTCCGGCGACGGCCGTTATCATTTTATCTCTACGGAAGAAGCGCTTGAGTGGTTTAAAGATATCCCCGAAGCGGTGGCAAACACGGAAAAAATCGCCGAAAGATGCAATATAGAACTTTCCTTAGGTAAATTTATTTTCCCCAATTTTGAGCTTGAACCTGGTAAAACAGCCGACGAGGTTTTGAACGAACTGACCTTGAAAGGAGCTGAAAAGCTGGGCTTGAACAATAATCAGGAAGTTGAAGAAAGACGGCGTTACGAGCTTGATGTCATCAAAAACAAAAATTACGCTCCCTATTTTCTTGTGGTAGCCGACATCCTTAAGTTTGCCCGCGAATCAAATATATATACCACGGTCAGAGGTTCGGTAGCCGGTTCTCTTGTCGCGTATCTTGCCGGCATCACAAAAGTAAATCCAATTGACTTTCAGTTGCCTTTTGAGCGATTTTTGAATCCTTTCCGGCCTTCAGCGCCCGATATTGATATGGACTTTGCCGATAACAGACGACAGGAGGTTATAGAATACGCCAAAAGAAAATACGGAGCCGACAAAGTTGCTCAAATAGGCACATTCGGCACCATGCTTGCGCGGGGAGCGGTCCGTGATGTGGCTCGCGCTCTTGGCAAACCGTATGAGACCGGCGACCGTATCACAAAAATGATACCTTTGGGCTCACAGGGATTCCCTATGACGATAGACAGAGCCATGGAACTGGAACCTGAACTCAAAAATCTCTATGGCCGCGATGGAGAGACCCGCCAGATACTTGATATAGCTAAAAAACTTGAGGGCACCGTTCGCCATGTTTCAGTCCACGCCGCCGGCGTGGTCATAGCCCCCAATCCGTTAACCGAATATGTGCCGATACAATTCGACCCCAGAGAAAATGGCAAGCTTATCACACAATACGATATGCATAATGTCGGTGAAGACGGAGTAGGACTGACTAAACTTGATTTTTTGGGCATTCGCAATCTGGCTATATTGGAAAATGCCGTCCGTTTGGTTAAATATCACAGAAACACAGACATTGATATTGAAAATATACCCGTTGATGACGAGAAAACATTTAAAATGCTCGCGCGCGGTGAAACGGAAGGCCTGTTCCAGTTGAACGGTTCGGGTATGACCAAATATCTGGTAGAACTAAAACCAACCACCATTCACGACATTAACGCCATGATCGCTCTTTACCGCCCGGGTCCTATCAATAACATTACAGAATACATTGCCAGAAAGCAGGGCCGCAGTCCCATCAAATATTTCCACCCGAAAGCGGAAAGTTTTTTGGCTAAATCATACGGAGTGTTGGTTTATCAAGACGATCTTCTTTCAACCGCTTTGGAGCTTGCGGGTTACAACTGGGAAACGGTAGACAAATTCCGCAAAGCCGTCGGCAAGAAGATTCCAGCTGAAATGGCCAAACAGCACACGATATTCGTTCAGGGCTGTCAGGCGCACAGCGGAATGAAAAAAGAACAAGCGGAGCAAATCTGGAATTTGTTTGAACCGTTCCAGGGTTACGGCTTCAATAAAGCTCATGCCGCTTCCTACGGCCGTGTCGCTTATCAGACTGCCTATATGAAAGCTAATTTCCCGGCGGAGTATATGTGCGCGGTTCTTACGGCTGAATCAGGCGACACTGAAAAGATCGCCCAAGTCATAACGGAGTGCCAAAGAATGGGTATTTCGGTACTCCCGCCGGACATCAATAGTTCTTTCAAGGATTTTACGGTAGTTAAAGATATGTCCAGCCAAACACTGGCCGAGACGGACAAAATTAGATTTGGGTTATTAACCATAAAAAACCTGGGCGAGGCTATCGCCGATGCCATTATTGCCGAACGCGGCAAAAGCGGAGGATTTAACAATATTGATGACTTTGTCACAAGAATAGAAAATAAAGATTTAAATAAAAAATCTCTCGAAAGTTTGATAAAATGCGGGGCATTGGATATTTTTGGCGAAAGAAATATGTTACTGGCCAACTTTGACGCTTTGCTATCCTACGCCCGTGAAAAACAAAAAAACATTTCAATGGGCCAGATAAGCTTATTTGGCGATTCAACCAAAGTTACCCTGCCTCCATTGCGTTTAATGCCGGCGGAGCCGGTTAATATGTGGGAAAAATTAATGTGGGAAAAAGAATTGCTGGGATTATTCATATCAGACCATCCTCTCAACGCGTACCAGCCAGCATTGCGTCTTGAAAAAGTGTTGTCAATTAAAAACATTTCTTCCTCTACCGCCGGCACGATAAAGATAGGCGGGGTAATAACCAAGATACAAAAAATAATGACCAAGACGGGCAGACCTATGCTCTTTTCTTTACTTGAAGACCTTACTTCCAAAATAGAAGTGGTAGTATTTCCTAACGTTCTTGAAAGAAACCAGGATATCTGGAAAGAAAACAGCGTAATAGTCGCCACCGGCAAAGTAAATGAACGCGACGGAACTCTCAAATTACTCTGCGATGAAGTAAAATCAATTTCTATGTCAGCCGCATAAAAAATCCGCTCTAAAGCGGATGTTAATTTGGCTGAGAGGACATTTTTAAAAAATTCAACACATCAACTTCAGTAACTTGACCGTAAAATTCTAAAACTTCCAATAAAACATAGGTTATACCCGTATTTAAACTTCTGGCTTTAAGGTCAAGAAGCCCATAGGTATCAAGCGAGAGATCCACTGATTGGGCTTCTCCTTCTTTTGGTAAAAAGAACACTTTAACGGCCATATAACACCTCTTTTTTAATTACCGGCTGATTTCAATCAACAATGCCTGAATTATGACTTTACAATCATAATTAGTCAATGTCTAGACGGAATCTTATGGCTTTAAGTATTTAGAGTAAAAATCATCCACGCCAAGGTCGCTTAATTTGCCTTGGTCACGACTCTCAACAGTCAGTGATTTGGATGCAACTTCATGGTCGCCGATAA
>JBBTTJ010000073.1:0-1671 GCA_038064315.1 Patescibacteria group bacterium
CGTGATAGCAAAGGACGCGATAAACAGCTTAACGACGGACACTTCCAAAATTGATCTTACCGTAACCGCTTCCGACAAATTCCTGCAACAAAAATACATAGAAGAATTGTCCCCGATATACGAAGAACTTTTAAAAGTTTTTATTGAACAAATGCTTGAACTGGAAAAAAATCTTAACGACATAGGCGCTTTCGGCATGGCATACGGAGGTGTTTCAAAAAGCTTTGACGGAGCGTCGTCCCGCTATGAAAAGATATTTAATGACTTAGTCAGAACAAGCGTCACTGAAAACTGGAAAGAAAACCATCTTGGCATTATCAAAATCACTGGAGAATTGTCGCAAGCAAGCCAGGCGGTTGTTTCCGGGGTAAACGACCCGATAAAAGCGGCGGCCGGTTTAAATAAAATAATCCAGTTGTGGGAAGTCCTTCCCAAAATTACCGAGTCCTATTCGGAAAAAATACGGATTAACGGATTAAGAACTGACCAAACAATATTTAAATAAATGGCAAAAAAAATACTTCCAATTATAATAATTCTGTCTCTTATACTGCCGTCATTTGCGCAGATTTCCATAGCCCTGGAAGAAGCATCCGCGACGGAAACAGGCGTTAGCTTTGTTTCCTGCGCGGCGGCCGGGTTTATCGCCAACTTAATTTCAGGAACATTGAATGACTTGAAAGACTGGCTCAAAGGCCTGCTCGGCGGTTTCCTGGATGGCGCTATAACGGGTCTGGGAAGTAAGGTTCCCGTTATAGATGAAGATGCCATAAGAGAAATCAGCAGCTTTAAAAAAACATACACCACAAAAGAATATGCTTTAGATATTGTAGCCAGATGCGCGGCCAGAGAAATACTTATAGCGATGGGCAGAAACATAACCAATGTCGCCCGCAACGGAGGCAGAGACGGCGGACCGGCCTGGGTCAGGAATTGGCGTAATTTTCAACTGGACGCCCAGTATCGCGGCGAGGATGTTTTCAGGGGAGTATTAAGTTCAACCAATCTCTGCGACTATTTTGGCGATGACTTAAAGGAGCTGTTCGGAGCAACTCAACAAGTGGACTTGAAAGGCCTCCGAACAAGAGTAAATGATTTTGACTCATTTCAACTGAAAGCCGGCTGTACTCTTCCCAAAGACTTTGATTTTGATGAATACAAGAATGATTTTTCCGGCAACGGCGGATGGGAAGCATGGTCCCGCCTGCTTGAACCGCAAAATAATTTCTACGGCTCTCTTTTCCAGTCGCTTGACGAAGCCAATAAACAAAGATCGGTAGAGGAATCGGCTGACTTGAATGAGGCGGCAGGCGGGGGAGGATTTACATCAATACGCGGAAAAGACTCTATAGACAACTGCGCCATAACAAGCCCTTACAGCGGAAGGTGCTTAGTTTATAAAGATGTTTTAACTCCGGGCGGCATTATCAGCGGCGCTGTTTTGGGCGGAATTGAATCTGAACTGCAGTGGATAGCCGGCACGGACGAACTTAATGAAGTCGTAGCCAGCGGAATTAACATAGTGTTAAGCAGGTTGCTGAACTTAAGTGAACCTAATGAAGGCACATATGTAATACCTCCAAAGCCAAGTATATCAATACGCCACTCACCAACGGCAACTACATCACTCTCGCTTTAATCTTGAGACGGAAATTTATGACGACGTATAAA
>JBBTTJ010000074.1:0-2417 GCA_038064315.1 Patescibacteria group bacterium
AAGACAAAATAAGCATTGATGCGAATGTTTTCGTGTCTTTTTACCATATTAAACTCTTAACCTAGCGAAGCGCTGCCACCTCTCCGCTCTCAAATATGTGAGTCGCGTATTTTGCTTCCACCATATTATGGTTCTGAACAAAGTCGAGTACGGCTGAAGAATCCTCGACTGATAATTTTTGAGCGGTCAGAAAGCTGTTTGTCTCTATAAGACCGGAAAGTTCTTCATTCAGAATACCTATTTTATAATTGGATGAGGTTATAATATTTGAGACAACGACAAAATACATCATTAAGAAAACGGCCGCGGCCAATAAAAAGACATTCAAAACCCCTATGACGGTGTAAGTAGGAGCAATTATACTGCGCGAATTTTTTTTCATAAATTTTTTATTTTTGCTAGCGAGGAGCAAAATGGAAATTAATTTCCATTTTGTCCGAGCGAAGCTAAAAGGAGTGAATACTCCGCCGCTTGCGGCGGTATCAAGAGGCGAAGCCTCCTCTTGATACCTCGCGGTTTACCGCGAGGAGGATTCATTTTTTAAATTTTCTCAACTATCTTCATCTTTGCCGATCTTGCTCTGGGGTTGCTCTTAACCTCTTCCCAGGACGGCTTTATGGTGCCTTTAACGATGAATTTCACTACGCCTTCTTTTGCTTTTTTCTTGAATAACTCTCTGACTATCTTGTCCTCAAGGCCTTGAAACGATATCACCGCCAGTCGGCCTCCGGATTCCAGCGACTCTATCGCCAAAGAAACGCCTTTTTCAACATTTTTTAATTCTGAATTAACTTCTATCCTCAATGCCTGAAATGTTTTGGTCGCGAAGTGAATTTTTCTTTTCTTGTACCAGGCGGGTACGGATTCGCGAATCACTTCCACCAGTTCTCTAACGGTCAATATCGGCTTTTTCTTTCTGGTCAGGACAATATTATCAGCGATTCGTTCCGCGAACTGTTCTTCGCCGTACTCTTTTATAATTTTTTCAAGTTCTTGTTTGTTATAGGTATTAACTATCTCCGCCGCGTTCATTATTTCTGATTCATTCTTTCCGCTTCCTTCTTCCGCGTTATACCTCATATCCAGCGGTTCATCCCTTCTGAATGAAAATCCTCTTCCGCTTCTCTCTAAATGCCACGAAGATAATCCCAGGTCAAACAATATGCGGTTAGGCCTGAAATTATACTCATGAACAATATTTTTGATGCTTGTGTAATTATCATTAACCAGAATAAAATTATCTTTAAATTTTGAATTTTTAACTTTTAACTCAAATTCCTTAAGTAGTTTGCCGTCCAACTCTATACCCAGCACTTTTCCATCAGGCGCGACTCTCTCGGCTAGCGCCATGGCATGACCGCCGCCGCCTAAAGTAGCGTCAATTATTTTATCTCCCGGTTTCGGATCTAAATACTCAACTATCTCTTTTAAAAGAACCGGCGTATGGATTTCATTCATAGTTACATTATTCCAAGCTCGCCCAGCTTTTCGGCTATTTTGTCTGAATTCTTCTCAAGGTCGGCCCTGTAACCGCTCCATTTTTCTTCGTCCCATATCTCAAGACGATTGAATAATCCGGCCACCACTACGGATTTTTTTAAATCAGCGTATTTTTTTAAATTTTCAGGAATCAATATTCTGCCCAATGAATCAAATTCCACCTCCGTTGCCCCCGATAAGAACAATCTCGCGAATGCCCTCGTGTCCTGTTTGGCCATTGACAAGCCCGCGAGCATTTCGGCGAAAGGCGCCCAGAACTTGGAAGGAAATATAAATAAACAATTATCCAGCCCCCTGGTCAGTATCGCGCCTTCACCTAGTTCTTTTCTGAATTTTGAAGGTATGGCCAGCCGCCTTTTGGCATCCAAATTGTGCCTATGTTCTCCTATCATCATTTGGGATGCCTTGAAGTTATCAACACATAACCTCAATTATTAACACTTCTATACACAATTTAACACTACAATCCCATTATATACCACCTGTTTTAAAAAGCGCAATGTGGATATCTCTGGCGAGTATTCCCTGATAACCCAAAAGCCCTTAATTAAAAAGGGCTTTTGGGTTAAGGATTCAAGAATTTGACATGTGTATAACCGCTATGCTATACTGGCGGCAAGGTGACAAACCTGCTACGAACGAGATAGTTCGTGACTCCGAAGAGCTCCCAATTTGGGGGCTTTTCACTTTTTAATAATCCTGATAACATCAACTCTCTGGGCATGAGGGCCGAGTCCGAGCGATTCTCGGGAGCCGGTTTGTCACCTAGCTCTAGGGGTTTGACTCCCCCTCGGTCCACACCAAAAATCCCTGCTAAGAGATTTTTGGTTTTCAATGGTCAACAATTCTTCAAAAAGTCACATCTCGGTGGGGGCGGCAGGATTTGCACCTGCGTAGGCCTAAGGCCAGTAGATTTC
>JBBTTJ010000075.1:0-5780 GCA_038064315.1 Patescibacteria group bacterium
TAAAACAGCTCTCAAATTCCGAGCAAGAAAGCGCGAGGCAGGCATCCGTCTTCTGTTCTTGTCCCGCTTGCTGTTGGTTGCCGATCAAAGTGTCCATGCACGAGTTGAATTCGGCGCAAGTGTTCTTGCCCAAGCAGGCCTCGAACGCCGCGCGGTCAGGACCCATCCCGCCAAAGTTGCAAGTTTCTTTGCCGGTTTCGTTGTCCAAACCCCAGGTACCTCCCTGCTTAATGCACTCGCTCTTTCCTAATTCACACCTTTTTCCGTTCCAATCACCGCCAACACTGGCGCAGTCCGCGGCATTGCCGGGACCTTGCCCGCCTTGTCCACCCATATCAATACCATGCTCCTTGCCCCATTTAATACAGACCTCCTGATTAACGACGCAGAACGCTTCACATTCAGCTTTGCCCTTGCAGCCGCCGGGACCGGAAGTAATTTTGAATTTTTTGGCCATTTCCGCTTCTTCCGCTGATATAAATCCGGCTTTCACGCCAAATTCAACGCATTCATCAATGTGCGCTTCATCTTTACAATAATTTTCACACGCCTCTTTTGACTTACAATTCCCCGGACCTTTGCCTCCGGTCTTTTTCAATATTTCAGCATCCTCTTTTGTCACAAAACCTGCTCCTATGGCAAAATCGGTGCATTCATTGACATGAGATTCAACTCCGCAATACGCATCGCATGATTCTTTTGTCGTACATCCGCCCGGTAATTTACCCCCGCTCTTTAAATACGGAATTATTTTGCTGACCGCCTCGCTATCTTCTTTTGGTATAAATCCGGCTTTTAGGGCAAATTCCATGCATACAACGGCGTTAGCGGAGTTATCGCAATACTTTAAACAGCTTTCTTTGGTTTTACAATTTCCAGGAAACGCCACGCCTGCCTTTTTAACATCGGCCATCTTGCGCATTTCTTCCAACTCGTCGGAGGTGGCTAAATCAAATTTTTCCACAAAATTAAGGCACTCTTCTATACGGTCAACATCTTCGCAATAGATTCGGCACTCTTCTTCTTTGGTACACCCGCCCGGGCCGCCGTTTTTAATAATCTCAACGGCTTTTTCAAGTTCCTTTATCTCATCATCACTAAGAAGATTATGTTTTTTCACAAACTCCAAACACTCCTTGAGATTAGCGGTATCCTCACAATAGGCACCGCAGGATTCTTCGGTCTTGCACCCGCCAGGGCCGCCGTTTTCAATCACGTCAGAAAATTCGTCTAAATTCTTTTCATCTTCTTCGCTCAATAAACCATTTGCTTTTGCGTATGCCACGCAGGCACTCGCATGTTTTAAATCCTCACAATAGTCATGACACTCCCCTTCGCTCCCGCAATTTCCGAGTTCCAAAATCGGAAAATTGACTCCGGAAACTTCTTCATCAGGTACTTCTTCGGCGGGCACCTCTTCAACCGGACAACTCATCGGCTCACTGCCAAAGGAACTGCCTCCAACTGACTGGTATCCGCCACCTTCTCCAAAGGTAATCACTTCAGGAGAAGCCGGTTCAGTATTTTGTTTACAATAATCAATCAGAAGTTCTTCGTACACCTCGCGAGTGCAAACTTCCCGCAAACCACCAATTGAATTTACTCCGGGTTGGGCCTTTTTGATATAACCGGTTCCAATATCAGGATCAAAAAATCCTGGCGCATTCGCATTGCCACGAAGTTCGCATGCGCCAGTTACCTCGGAAATGTCAGCACCGATAGAGTTGCAATACATCGGCGCACTACCAAAAGAACTGCCTCCGGACGATTGGATTCCGCCCCCTTCTCCATAGGTAATCACTCCAGGAGAAACAGGCTCGGTATTTTGCTTGCAGTACTGCCGCAATAACTCTTGATAAACCTCTTTGGTACATACCTGCCTAAGTTCAGAAATGGTATTAACTCCCGGGTTTGCTTTTTTCGCGTATCCAACACCAACATCGGGAAGGTAAAATGTGGGTGCGTTGGTGTGGTTATTAGTAACATCGCACACGCCTGAAACCTCCGCGGATTCCTCCGCGCTATAAGCAACGTTAGTCACGCCGATAAACAAACTAAAAGCCGCTATGGTCAGAAAAATCTTTGTAAAAAATTGTTTCATGTTAAATTAAAAAGGGTTGGTGTACGCTTTTTCAATCGGATTGGTTTTATCACCAAAGGGATTGGGTTGATCGTCAAAAGGATTGGTATCCGGCACCTGACCTTCCAGCGGGTTTTTTGTTTTTTCAAAAATTTCACTTCCAAGTGTAGGAGCTTCTGTCTGGGCTTGCTTATTATTTGACCAATACCAATAACCCCCTGCCACTATGACGAGGGCTACAACTAAAATAATCAAAATAAGTTGAGAATTTTTCACTGATATAATTATATACCCAACCAAACTTAAACAACCTGTGGATAAATTATTAAAAAACACCATCCTTGAGTCAAATAAAAAGCCCTGACATGTCAGAGCTCACTTTTTAAAACATACACGGCGCAACCGTAGAGTATAAGCAAGATCATTATAATTGTAACCACAATACCTGGTATAATATTCATTCCTCTAGGCTTACCCATTTCTCGATTACCTCTTAATTAAGGTTCTATTTTATAACCATAAAGAAAACAAAATAAGCACGCAAGCGTGAAAAGTGGAAATTTTCAGCTTAAAATGATATAATCCACAAACCGTATGCCTATAAATAAAGCACAAATTGGTAGTGGCTCAAGGCCGCCTGTGGTGGTGGTTTTGGGTCATGTTGATCACGGAAAAACTAAACTTCTTGATGTCATCAAAAAAACAAATGTCGCGGAGAAAGAGTCGGGAGGCATTACCCAGCATATCGGCGCTTATCAGATAGAATATAATTCTTCATTGAAAAACTCTTCCGAACCGGGTCCAAAAATAATTACATTTTTGGACACCCCCGGCCATGAGGCATTTGCGGCTATAAGATCCCGGGGGGCTAAAGTGGCTGACCTTGCCGTTTTAGTGGTGGCGGCCGATGAGAGCGTTAAGCCGCAAACGAAAGAAGCGATACAAATAATCAAAAACGAAAATCTGCCATTTATCGTGGCAATAAATAAAATAGACAAGGAGGGCGCCAATGTCCAGAAAGTCAAACAAGACCTTGCCGGAGAAGATGTTCTTGTTGAGGACTGGGGCGGCAAAATTCCAGTGGTTGAAATATCAGCCAAGGACGGCAAGAACATTTCAGAATTACTGGATATAATACTGCTTGTGACAGAACTTGAGGAACTCAAAGAAGATCTGTCGCCACCGGCCGAAGGAGTGATAATAGAATCGCATTTGGATAAAAGACGCGGATATGTCGCGACTGCGTTGGTTCAAAAAGGCATTCTTGCGCTTGGCGACTGGACAGTTACCGGAAAAGTTATGGGCAAGATCAAGTCAATGGAGGATTTTAACGGAAACATTATAACCGAAGCCAAACCCTCGCAACCAGTCATATTGACGGGTTGGAGCGAAGCGCCGGACACTGGAGCAAATTTCACCGCCGCTTATTCCAGGTCAGAAGCGGAAGAATTAGCCAAAAGCGGTATTGGCGTTAACCTAATTCCCCTGTTTTCGTTCTTAAGCGAAACGGTTGATCAGGAACAAAAAACCTACAACTTAATCCTGAAAGCCGATGTCAAAAGTTCTCTTGAGGCGGTTGATTCTGTTTTAAGAGCCATCAAATCTGATAATATCAGATGCAATATAATCGGCTATGACATAGGCGATATTACGGAAAATGACGTCAAAACGGCTATCGCCACAAAATCCGATATCATCGGATTCAGAGTCAGCGCCGGACAATCGGTAATACGGCTGGCCGAAAAAGAAAAAGTTAAAATACAGACATTTGATGTGATTTATGAACTTATAGAAGCAATAAGAAAGAATATGGCCGATCTTTTGGAACCGGAGGTCAAACGTTCTCTTTTAGGTAAGCTCAAAGTGATTGCTTTGTTCAAAAAAGGCGCAAAAAATCAAGTCGTGGGAGGAAAAGTGGTGTCCGGCAAAGTTTCACGGGGAGCCGCAATAGATATTATAAGAAACGGCGAAATCATAGGTAAAGCCCGTCTCGGCCAGCTTCAACGCGACAAAGAAGATGTAAGCGAAGTCAAAGAAGGCCTTGAAGCGGGCATCCGTTTGGATATAATCCCGGGTCAGTCCTTTATTGATGTAGCTCAAAGCGATATATTGGAGATATACGAGGAGGAGCAAATTAAACGCTCTCTTTAAGGCGGCGTAGCCAAGTGGTAAAGCATGAGTCTGCAAAACTCTTATACGGGGGTTCGATTCCCCCCGCCGCCTCAAGATTTTTTATATTTTTAACGCTCGAGTGGTGGAATTGGTTTACACGCACGACTTAAAATCGTGTGCCGCAAGGCATGTGGGTTCGACTCCCACCTCGAGCACCAAGATAAAAAACTCGCTCTTATATAGCGAGTTTTTAAAACATTCTTATCTGGAACTAATAATTTTTTAAATTGCCAAATTATTCCGCAGGTTTTACATACTTAACCCCGTTCTCCTGAAAAAATGCTTTCACAGTTTCAACTTTTAATACAAGGCGCATATCACCGTAAAAAGCGCCGGGTATGGTTGTGAATGCCACCCCTATCAGCGCTATCTCGCCCGTGGCGGTAATAGAAACAACGGGATGTCCGGAGTCGCCCGGTATAATCGGCAACTGAACCATAAAAGTCGCCTCTTCTAATATCTTTTTAAGAGAGGTGTCTGCTTCAGACACATTTTCTATTTTTCCTCCCTTAAGAGAGCTCACATACCCAATCCGGAAATTTCTTCCGAAGGATCCCGGATTTCCTCCCAAGATGACCGCGACGCCTATTCGCAGACACGCGGTATCGCCAAATGTAAGGGCAAATCTATATTTAGGAGGCACAACCACGGCAAGTTTATAAAGAGAAAGATGGAACTTTTCGCTTGTGGCAACAAACTCAAGCGCGTCGGTTCCTCCTATTACCAAAGAATTATAGGCATATAAAATCTCAAACCAGGTTTCCTTAACTTTCACATCCGTGAAATTCCTGTATCCCTTTGAAATAAGTAAAAGCACCAGCGCATCAGGCGGAAGCGGTTTCATGTGTTCAACTGTGACCAGATAATCCCCGAAAATAAAACCTCCGCCCTGGATATTTATAATATCTTCCCGTGGAAATCCATTGGCATCCTTGAAAGAAAGGCGAAACTTCAGTACCAGCCGTTCCGGCACATAGCGCATAGCGTTCTCCCATTTTTTTATTGCGTCTCCGGAAACTGTAAACATATAAGGAGTTTTGCAGGCGGGTTCTGCATTACCGCCCTCTTCCGCATACACCACACCCGCCATAAGATAAAAAACACAGAAAACTGCTATGAGTATGGCTCGCATAAAAATCTCCTTTGCCCGCTTTTAAAGCGTAGCATAAATAAAAACTTGTAAAACAGCAATTACCAATAGTATACAATTCAATACCTTAAAATACAATGTTATGCATCCGCCACTTTCCGAAATGGTGCCCCCGAGAGGAATCGAACCTCTATCTTCTCGTTAGGAGTGAGGCGCTCTATCCATTGAGCTACGAGGGCATTATATAAAATTACCTTGAGATTCTATCATTTTTGTGGTATTTTATCAACCAAATAGGGGCCTATACTTTGTATAGGTCTTTCAATCGGATGAAGTGGATGCTGCCGCATCCCCTCATCCTCATTCGGGCCTATAGTAAATCGGTATTACGCATCCATGGCATGGATGAGGGCCGGGTTCGATTCCCGGTAGGTCCAC
>JBBTTJ010000076.1:0-5718 GCA_038064315.1 Patescibacteria group bacterium
GTGCCCGAGGTGGGAGTTGAACCCACAAGTCCGTAAGGACACACGATTTTGAGTCGTGCGCGTATGCCAATTCCGCCACTCGGGCAATAACACCGGATACTACGTTCATTTTATCACTTTTATTTTTGTTTTTCAATTTAAAAATGTTATGATTTTTAAATGGCAAGAGTTATAAGTGTTTGCAATCAAAAAGGCGGCGTAGGCAAAACGACAACCGCGATTAATCTAGCTGCTTATATTGCCGCTATGGGGAAATATGTTCTTCTTGTTGATCTTGATTCACAGGCGAACGCAAGCATCGGTTTGGGAGTGAATCTGAATCCGGAACATCCGAATATTTACCATTCTCTTATTGTTGACCAGAACCCGGAAACGATAATAAGAAAAACTTCTCTTTTCGGTTTTGATATTCTTCCCGCTTCACAAAGTTTGGCCGGAGCCACAGTGGAGTTGGTTACCATGGATGAGAGAGAAACGCGTTTGAAGAAAGTTTTAAACTCCATTCGCACGAACTACGACTATATACTGATTGATTGTCCGCCCTCGCTGGGACTTTTGACCGTGAATGCTCTCGCCGCGTCAGAACATGTGGTAATTCCAGTGCAGTCCGAATATTTTGCTCTTGAAGGATTAAGCCAGCTTCTTAATACGATCAATCTTGTCAGACAGGGGCTTAACCCAGATTTGCAAGTGTTGGGGGTATTGCTTACAATGTATGATAAGAGGAATCAATTGTCCCGGCAGGTTTTAAATGAAGTGAATAAGAATTTCCCCGGCCGGATATTTAATTCGGTAATACCTCGGCTGGTTTCCCTGGCTGAAGCGCCGAGTTTTGGGAAAACAATTTTGCAATTTGATCCCGGTTCGCGGGCGGCGAGGTCATATAGGCAATTGGCGGAAGAGATAATCAATTTAACATCATAATTTATAAATGAAAAAGTTGTTTGGATTAGGAAAAGGTCTCAATTCTCTTATACCCGATGCTAAACATATAACTCCTGATATCAAAAAGGATAATGTCTTTTATGTTGAAATTCACAAGATAAGACCAAATCCCCAGCAACCAAGGCATGATTTTGACGACGAAGCTCTAAAGGAGATGTCAAAATCCATAAGGAAATACGGAGTTCTTCAGCCATTGCTTGTTTCTAAGATTGAAGAAGAATCAAACCGTGGTATTAATGTCTATTATCAGCTGATAGCCGGAGAAAGGCGTTTAAGGGCGGCAAAACAGGCCGGCTTGCCTCAAGTTCCCGTTGTTATCAGAGATGATCTTTCCGGGGACGATAAAGAAGGCAAAAGAGTTTCTCTTGAGGTTGCTTTGATAGAAAATTTGCAAAGAACAGACCTTGGTCCTCTTGAAGAGGCGGAAGCGTATGCTCGCTTGTCAAAAGAATTCGGTCTTACCCAGAGAGAAATAGCGGACAAAGTTTCAAAATCAAGAGAAGTTGTGACCAACGCCATCCGTCTGTTGAATCTTCCGCAAGACATCAAAGAATCACTGCGCTCCGGCAAATTAAGCCGGACCCACGCCCGGGCGCTTCTTGCTTTTAGCGACGAAAAAAAGCAAAGGGAAATGTATAAGCAGATACTCACCGGCGGCATTTCCTCAAAGGAAGTTGAAAATATCGCTTCAACCGTAAAGTCAGGCAAAAAATCAATTAAAAAAGACAGCAAGTTTTTGGAACTTGAAAAGAATTTGGCCGAAATGCTTGAAGCCCCGGTTTTGATTTATAGCACAAGCAAGCTAATTGACGGAAGCGGCAAGATAGTGATACGATTCGCCACTCTTAAAGACCTCAACAAGATAGCAAAATTAATCATTGATTAATTTTGCTCTGAACATAGCTGAAGAGCCAAATCGATCATTGGTTAGCTGGAATCCCATGAAACGCTTACTAACCTGCTTTCAGGAGAGTTTTTTATGTTGGAGCACTGTTGCGCATGTACGCTGACTCCTTTGGTGAGTGTCATATAACCGGCGATTTTTTGTCCAGGCTCGGGATTACAGCATTTTGCCATCTTATGCAGGAGTCCTTTTTGTCCGGCTATCGTGAGCTCTCTGTCGGTTTTTGCCTTTATTATATTCGGTTTGTTTTTTGGTCTTCTTATCTTTATTTTTATGTCTTCAACTTTATCTGTTTTTATGTGTCCTTTTTCCCGCATCCAGGAATTTATAGTTTTTCTGGCAATGGCCGTCTTTACTATTTTTAGCCAGTCAAAGGACGGCTTCTTTTCTTTACCTTTCATTATTTCAACCACATCGCCGTTCTTCAGTTCATAACCGAGCGGTACTATTTTACCGTTGACTTTGGCGCCTTTGACTGTATGGCCCAGGTCCGTGTGAATTGCGTAAGCAAAATCGATCGGAGTGGCTCTTTCCGGCAGATCTTTTACATCGCCTTTCGGAGTGAATGCGAATATCCTGTTTTTGAAGAAATCAATTTTTAAATTGGCCAAACTTTCACCTGTCTTTGATTCTTCCAGGAATTTTTTTAACTGGGATACCCACTGCACTTCTTTGGAATTGGCCGAGACGGGTCTTATCTTTCCGCTCTCGCTGTAGGCCCAGTGGGCCGCGATACCGTTTTCGGCGTAATCGTGCATATCCTCTGTACGTATTTGTATTTCAACCAGCCGTCCCTTCTCGCAGAATATGGTGGTGTGCAGTGACTGATATCCGTTGGGCTTGGGCAGGGCTATGTAGTCCTTTATGAGGCCGGGGAAGGGTTTATAGCGTTTATGGATGACTCCAAGCGTTTCATAGCATGACCCTATATCCGGCACCACTATTCTCATTGCGACAAGGTCGTGTATTTTTTCCAGGTCCATGTCTTTTTTTTCAAGTTTTTGGTACAAACTGTAGTAATGCTTCGCTCTTGAGTTAAGATCAACTATCGGGATCCCCGCGTCTTTAAGAAATCTTTTGATTATTGGCTTTGTCCTTTCTATGTAATTGAGCCGGTCGGTGTATTTTTCTTTAACTTTTTTCATAAGCCAGGAATATTCCCTCGGATACGCGTAAGGAAAAGCAAGGTCTTCCAGTTGTCCTTTCAGCCGCCCAATTCCAAGCCGGGCCGCCACCGGAGCATATATTTCCAGCGTTTCTATCGCTATTCTTTTTTGGTCCGGCTTGGACATGAATTTAAGAGTCTCCATATTGTGGTATTTATCAGCCAGTTTTATGAGGATAACCCTGATGTCCTCTGCCGTAGCGAAGAACATTTTTTTGAGCGATTCAAACTGTCCTTTGTTAGCCGCCTCCTCTTTATTTGCCATTTTGTCTATTTTTTTTAACTTAGTTACCCCTTCTACCAGAAAAGCCGTATCATCGCCGAATTCTTTCCTTAACTCCTCAATGGTAATACTTGTATCTTCCAATACATCGTGAAGCAAGCCGGCCGATATGGTGGTTGGATCCAGCCCCAGGTCGGCCAGAAAATAAGCCACATGAAGAGGGTGAATTATATAGTCCTCATTGGACAGACGTTTTTGTCCGGCGTGGGCTTTGTCGGCTAAATCATATGCTTTTTTTATCAAACCAGGATTTCTTCTCCCACCCGGGCTTTCCAAAATTTTGTTCAGTAGCTGATTCATAATTGACATATGATATAATAATTGTACTATTATTTTAAGTTATTTTCAATATTAGTTAATCGTATGAAAATTCTTGTTTTTTCGAAGGTTAGATTTTTGATAAATTTAGAAAGCAGATAACCTTTCTTAAATGACACAATCAAAAAGCCATACAAATCCTTATGTATAAGAGTTTATTTAGACTTTTATTATCCAATTAATTTAACTTAAAAACATTAATAATCTTGTATAAACATTTAATAAATATGAACGACAAATCCTGATAATAAGCTGATTTATCGGTTGCCGTGAGAACCGCTAAAAATGATATAGTTGGGATTAAAATTCGGCTAATTACTAGTCATTTTGATCATAAATAGCCAGGTAATTTCATATTGTTGATAACTAAGTTTGTAATAATTTTTGTTAAACAATATAATCAAAGAGGCCCGATAAATCCTTTGTTTATGAGGATTTGTAGTGAGTGATATGAGTTGAGATAAGTACTTACCGTGAATTCTAAATTTGAAAGAAGCACGGGAACAAAAAAATAGTTTAGAGCAAAACCAGAAAAAGACAAACCGATCTGATGTGCTGGTTAAGGATAGGAAAATTTATTTCCCTATTTCTTTGCTGTCTAAAGAATTCAGTTATGATGTAGATCATATTGCTAGACTTGCGCGTCAGGATAAGGTTGATGGAATTCATGAAAATAAAAAATGGTATATCACTCGGGAATCCCTGGTTGTTTACAAAGAACGGGCCAAGCAGAATAAAATAGCGGGAGGTCTAAAGAGTACCGCAGTTATTTCACATCGTCTCCGGAAGAATGTTTTTGAAGAACCAGAGCATTCTTCCGGAGATGAAAAAGTTCTTTCTGAAGTTCTTTTCAAAAATGGAACATCTTTGATAAAAAAAGATGAATCTAAAATAGTTCTTTCGCATTTTGATGATACTCAAGATTCCGATAAAAGTAATTTAAGTTTTATTGTCGGTGAGTATTTATTAAAAGCTCATATCAAGATCGCTAGCCGGGCCAAATTTTTGCTAGCGGTCTTTTTAATTTTTATAGCGAGCGGTGCATTTATTTTAATCGGCAAATTATCCTCCAATCCTTTATCTGAAAAAATAATTTTTAATAATATTGATGATTATGAAGAAAATTCCCAGTTGGCGAAAATCAGTGTAATTGACACAATAGATTTTTTAAAAAATTTATTTAAACTGCCTATCGGTCCGGGTCCTAACTTATTGGTAAATCAAAATAAAGAAAAATTAGCTGAACCGGAAATTACACAACAGACGGAAAGGAAAATAATTCCATCGTTTGTACCCTCAACCACTCCAACTTATTTGCCGGCGATATCGCAACTTCCTCCGCTAATTCAAAATTATATTGACGAGTTAAGCAGAAAGATTGAAACTCTTGCCATAAGAATTAATGAGATTCCGTCTCCTTTGAAATTCTATGGCGGCAGTGGCGG
Source organism: Patescibacteria group bacterium (assembly GCA_038064315.1). Classification (GTDB taxonomy): domain Bacteria; phylum Patescibacteriota; class Minisyncoccia; order 2-02-FULL-40-12; family GWA2-44-9; genus 2-01-FULL-43-22. The sequence goes on from JBBTTJ010000076.1 coordinate 5,061, forward strand.
CGGAATGGGTCCGCAAACCGTATCAACAGACACAAACAATAAGTCGGTTAAGACTGAAGGTCTTACTGTTTCCGGGAGTGGCAGTATCGGCACGACATTAACGGTTGCGACTGATTTTACGGTTGATACCAATACTTTTTATGTTGATTCAACTAACAATCGTGTCGGCATTCTTACCACCACTCCGGAAACAGCTTTTGAGGTAGTCGGGGTTGCTTCGGTGAGTCAATTTGCCGGCGCGGGATTAACCGACTGTGATTCTACGACCCAATCGCTTAAATGGGACGAGACAAATAAAAAATTCTCTTGCGGAAGCGGCGGCGTTTCTTCCAATTCTCTTGATTTTGACGAGATGGTTAATGCCATGACTCTTGATACCAACACTACCATCACCGGCGGCGCTTTTGCTCTGACATTTGACCACGCATCAGTTTCAACTAACTTTGAAGTAATCGGCAACGCTTCCGCTTCGGCCTTTTTAGGCTCTGCCTTTTCGGCAATAACGGCAAATTGCAATACCGAATCCGATACCTTGCTTTGGAACTCTTCCACCGGCAAATTCTTCTGCGGAGTTGATTCCGGCGCCGGTTCAGCAACCTACAAAACAGAAGAAGGCGGAGCCACTATTTTATCTGCCACCAATAATCTTAATTTTGAC
>JBBTTJ010000077.1:0-1919 GCA_038064315.1 Patescibacteria group bacterium
CAACACCTACGCCAACACCTACGCCAACACCTACGCCAACACCTACGCCAACACCGTAATAATATGGCGGTGTATGATGATAGCGAATAGTCAAGGCACCTGCTGTTGATATACTCGTTTTGTGTTACAATGGAGAAACTCGTTCTTTAAAGGAGGTTATCGGATGCATCAATTTATAGACTTGGTTGATTCTAGGGAGTTTAATTTCACAATCAGTCTGTTGAGAGATTTTTTCAGTAAGAAAGGATTTATAGAAGCGGCGGTACAGCATCGCTTGTCGATCTTATCCGCATGTGAGGATCCGTTTAATGTTGCCACTTTCAGTTATGCCGGCGAGGTATGGCCATTGCCCCAAACGGGACAAATGTGGCTTGAGCAAGAATTGTTGCGCAATCCCAAAGTTCCAGGATTTTTCTGCGTTACTACGAGCTACCGGCAGGAACCGGAACCGCAGGAAGGCAGGCATAATCTTATCTTTCCGATGTTTGAATTTGAGATGGGTGGCGATATGGATGATTTGAGAGAATTGGAATTTGAACTTTTGGAATATGCTGGTTTTGGAAAACGCCAATATTTTTTCAACAGTTCATACGATCTGACGGCGGCGCACTACAAAATGAGGGAGCTTACCGGCGAGCAAGAAGCTATGATAGACAAAGAATTCGGGCATGTCTATTTATTAAACTGCTTCCCGGAGTATACTTCGCCTTTTTGGAACATGAAACGCCAGGGATATGTTGCAAAAAAAATAGATGTTATCCTGCATGGTATTGAGACAATCGGCTCGGCCGAGAGAAGCACGAATGCCGATGAAATGCGCTACAGATTCCACAGCATCAGCGATGGCGCTTATGCCCGTCAGCTCTATGCAAAGTTTACTAAGGCAAGAGTTGAGAAGGAACTTGAAGATTTTCTGGCTCTTAAGTTTATTACGCGTTCCGGAGGCGGTATTGGCATGAATCGCTGGATCCGCGCTTTGAAATTAGAAGGCCTGATGCCGAAGTTTTCTTAAACAAAGCCCCCCCGCCATGGCGGGGCTTTATTATTTTTGATAAAATTCCCATATGGACAGGGGGTGTTTATGTTAGATTTTTTTAATGTTTACAGCGGATGGGGGATGTGGTTTCTCCAGATCGTGATATTTCAAAAGCCGCATAACTTGCGGCTTTTGATTTTAAATTAAAAAACGCCGTTATCAGGCGTTTTGGGTTAGCCACTCGGATATGTAGCCATTGTATTTTTTGCGTACCTCGTGAGACAGCATTGAATATGCGCCGATAATACCTCGACACGATGGATTACCGCACTTGCATTCCATACGAAAGTCGCTGTCTTCGGTCATTGCATAATCCCAGGTTATTTCCTCCCTGGCCTCTATGTCTCTCATAGCTACAATAACAAACAGGTTTTTAACACCACAGTTTGGTTCACATGAATGATCTATGTATCTGACTATGCCGTCAATTTTCCCGTCCCGCCATCTGTATCTTTCAAACTGAATGGCATATCTGCCTGCTCGCAATGGAGGTTCAGCCGGCAGGAGCATCGCTCTTTCGGCTTCGTAGACCTCGCCGTCAAAAGCTCCGATAACTTCGCCTTTGTAAATTTTATCTCTAGCAAATACGCCTTTGCCGTATTTGTGCGTCTCTTTTATTTCTACCTTTGGATTATCTATGGTTTCCTCCTAAATTTCGTATTGTGTTTGGATTGTAGCATTAAATTATCAATTTGCAATTATAAATAAAAATCCGCCGAAAAGGCGGATTTTTATTTATATAACTATAATTATCTTTGGAAGGACTGTGATCTTTCTTTGGAAACCGCCCTTATCTCCGCTCCTGTCGTTATTGTCGTTATCGTATGCTATTATCGTAGAAATTGAAATAATTAGACATTAAAAAGTTAAGATCCTAATTCTC
>JBBTTJ010000078.1:0-5067 GCA_038064315.1 Patescibacteria group bacterium
CTATCCTATTTCACAGAGTGAATTGAAGTCATCTCTTCAAGAGGTCGAGGCGCTTTTAAAAGGAGGGGCATGGCTGGAGGCGAAAACCCGTTATCAAACCTTGATCCAATATGATTTGTCACAGGAGGATCGACATTCGATTCAAAAGGCTTTGGAAGCGCTCAATATGAAGATCCTTTTTTCTCCGCTTGTGGCGCCTGATAGTTTTTTATATACGGTCCAGCCGGGCGATAGCTTGTCTTTTATAGCACGGGACTACGGCGTAAGCGTTGAATCCATAATGTGGGCCAATGGTTTGCGGGATTCAAATAGCGTAAGAGAAGGCAATGTGCTGAAAATACCACCCGTATCAGGCGTTATTCATACAGTCAAAAAAGGAGACACGATAAGCACAATAGCCAAAAAATACGCCGCTGATTCCGCCGATATAATCGCTTATAATGATCTGCCTAAAGACGGAAAACTACAGATAAATGATGAATTGATAGTGCCGGACGGAAAAATAACCAGAAAAACAGCAACAGGAAGAACAACTCCAAATTTCGCCCATTTGCCCAATTTGGACGGCTATTTTGCCCATCCGACAAAAGGTTTGGGCAGAATAACCCAGTGGATACACGGCAGGAATGGCATAGATGTTGCTAATTCATACGGCACACCGATATATGCGTCTGCGGACGGAGTAATTGTTAGAGCAACCGGAAATGGTTGGAATGGCGGTTATGGCTTGTTTGTTAAGATGTCTCATTCAAACGGCACCGATACTCTATACGCTCATTTAAGTAAGGTTCTGGTTGATTCCGGACAGAGCGTACAAAAAGGCCAGCAAATAGGCAACATGGGCTCAAGCGGCCGCTCCACAGGCAGTCACCTGCATTTTGAAGTCCATGGAGCAAAGAACCCGCTCATCAAGTAAAAGAGGCATAATAAGCGCTTCTAACGGCTCAATGAATTGAGCCGTTAGACTTTACAACTAGAGCCGTTCTGTACGAAACAGTAAAAAGGCGTACCTTGGCAAGGTTTCTTCTATATAATCAGGGATGGATTAAAGGTGTTTTATACTTATCATTATTTACACAAAACACTGTGTAAATAATGATAAGTATAAAACACCAGGTAGAACATAGAGTATCAAACATTATGTAATTAGTATTATTTTATACAGTGTTTTGTATAAAATAATACTAATTACATAATGTCACTTATGATATTTGTAATAAAGGAGTCAAAAATGCGGCATTATGCCAGCTCCGAAAATAAACTCTCATTTATTCTAAACATCAGTGCTTCAAAAATATGATTTTCTCTGATAACCTCTGAACCGGCTAAGTCCGCCATTGTGCGACCTAACTTTTTAACTTTATGGTAGGTTCTCATTGAGAGATTCTTGCTGGCAACCGCATTTTTGAGCATTCTCTCCGCTGACGGCTCAAGAATGCAGTATTTATCTATATTTTTGAAATCAATCTCGGAATTTGTGTAAATACCGTCTTTGGCAAACCTCTGTGCCTGTATATCTCTTGCCAGGGTTATGGACTTCTTAAATTCTTCAGTATTTATGAGTCTTTTATGCTTATTTTCCTGGATAATTTCGTCCTGCGGGGTTTCGCGGGAAACGGTTATTTGAATATCCATCCTGTCCAGTAACGGCCCTGATATTTTCCTTCTGTACCTGATGACGCTGATAGGGGAACATATGCAACTCAACTTATTATCCCCATAATTACCGCATTGGCATGGATTCATAGCCGCTACAAGCGTAAATTTGGCCGGTAGCGTGGCGGAACCGGCGGCTCTTGATATAGTTACCGTTCCGTCCTCCAGCGGCTGTCGTAGGGCCTCTAATACGCTCCTGGGGAATTCCGGCAGTTCATCCAGAAATAATACCCCTCTATGGGCCAGACTTATCTCTCCGGGTTTTGGATATGTTCCTCCGCCGATAACCGCGGCGGCCGAAGTTGTATGATGCGGATTTCTAAATGGCCGTTTAAATGACAAGTACGAGTCCTTAATAAGCCCGGAGGAACTGTGTATCCTGGCAACTTCTATTGATTCCTCCAAGCCCATTGGCGAAAGTATTTCAGACAATGCCTTAGCCAGTATGGTTTTACCGGAGCCGGGAGGACCGAACATAAGCATATTATGACCGCCGGCCGCCGCCATAAAAAGGGCTCTTTTAGCGCTTTCCTGGCCCTTTATATGCTTAAAAGAATCGGCGCTGTCTTCATTTATGCCTTCTTCTTGTTTAAATGTATATGGTTCAATAGGGGATAGGTTGGTAATATGGCCTATGACATCGTTAAGAGTAGCGGCGCCTATAACGCTTACGCTTCCCACAACCGATGCTTCTTTGGCGTTAACAGCAGGAACTATAAGCTCCTTAAAACCTAACCTTTTAGCCAAAATAGCTACCGACAATACTCCGTTTGAATGCCTCAATGAGCCGTCCAAAGATATTTCCCCTACAATAAGCCGTTTTTCCGGGTTGAATTTAACTTGTCCGCTTTCAAGAAGACATCCCAAAGCAATAGGCAAGTCGTAAGACGGCCCCTCTTTCTTAATGTCAGCCGGAGCCAAATTTACAATTATTTTCTTATGTTTTCCGCTTGGAGGAGTCAGACCGCTGTTCTTTATCGCTCCGGCAATTCTGTCTTTTGACTCTTTAACGGATTTATCAGGCAAACCGACTATATTCAAAGAGAAAAGGCCGGGGCTTGAATCAACCTCGACCTCTACAAGTTGAGCGTCTATCCCTATAACTGAAGCGGATAATATTTTGACCGGCACAATATTCGTCGCCCCCCCCTCGGGCATTAAGTGACATTATGTAATTAGTATTATTTTATACAAAACACTGTATAAAATAATACTAATTACATAATGTTTGATACTCTATGCTTTTCTTGGCATTTTATTCAATACCGTAAGTCCCTTCTTTTATTTTTTGTCTTGTTTTCCTGATAGAACTAAGTTTTGACTCCAATTCCTGCGTCAAAGCAAAATTCTTATCAAGATCAATGGCCTCTTGAACATTCTCATCGTCTTCGTCGCCATAATTGGGAACTCTTGCTTCAAAATCACCCTCAACAAGGGGATTCTTATTGGCAATCTCGTTAAGCTGGTCTATTAAATTTTTTTCCTCACGCTCAAGGTCATTATCTAATTTTTGAAGTTCGTCTTTTGTCATTTAGGAATTTTATCTGAAAAATAAAAAGAGCGCAAGTTGGCCCCAAAAAAAATTATGTGAGTGTGAGCAACTCGCGCCCCTTGCCCCAAACTAAAACGGGGCTAAACTGATTGCCGGCAATCTACTACAAAATAACAATGTGTAAGACCGCCAGCTAAACAAAAAGTACTGCCCTAATTATAGGTGACACATTGGTGACAGTCAACAGTAAAACTGTGGATAAGTTTGTCACCAATAACTGGTGACAAACTTCACTATAAAACGGCTTTAATAGCCGTTTTATAGTTGGTGGTGACATATTGGTGACACTGGTGACAAAAGTTATTAACAAGGTGTCCCCAGAATTACTAATTCAAAGGCGGCGGAGAAGGGGGCAGTGACGGAAGGGGTTCTCCTCCGTCAAACAACATATCTATAACGACATACATTGCTTCTCTTGAGCCGGCTATAACCAGGTAATTCTGTCCTGCCGCTTTAAAGACCGCGTAATCAACCGTAGTATCCGGGAATGGGAAATTTTTGTACTTTATGGCAACTCCATTGTAAATATTATTTAAGAATTTCACATCTTTTCCGTTAATTAAAGCATCGTCAATCAGCAGATAATCAGCAAGGTCATCCGATATAGTAGGTTCCCAATCTTTCATAATAGTATCAATCGAGGCAGTATCCGCAATTCTTGCCACAAATACAGTCTTTTTAACATCTTTGGCGTTGAAACTGACAGTGCCGTCTTTTTTGAATATCTCTGATTGTCCGTATACCAGCGTTACTGAATCTACGATGCTGACTCTTAAGCCAGACGGATAAAATGTAAGATTCATGTCAAACATATCCAGCCAGCTCAAAGGAACAAGAGTGCCGTTAATATCCTGAACAAGATCAATTCTCAATAAACCGCGGTTAGGAACTTTAAGCGTCTTTACAAATACTTTGAAATCATCGCTTACATTCTTACTTGTCCCGATATCAAATAAACTAAATTCAAACCCGCGATCCTTGCCAAATATATCTTTAAGACTCTTGACCACTGGAGTTGGAGTGACGGTTCTAGTGGGTTCCGGAACAGGTGACATAATGACTTCCGGTTCCGAAACTCTCAAAACAAGATACCAGTAGGAAAATCCTCCAATAACAAATATACCGGCTATAAATAAATAGAGCATAGTCGCGCCAAACCGTCTTTTCTCGCCCGGTATGATTACAGACGGCTGTATTTCCGGCGGTTTTGATAACCCTATCGGTTCTTTAGGAATAGCCGTAGATGGCAACTGTCCGATTCTTTCAGCTTTCCCGAGGCCAACAATAGACGGTCTCGGAGCGCTTGGCCGGGTAATTTCCGGCTTTGGAACCGCCGGCAGAGACACTCTAGGTATTTCCTGGGTTACTTTTCTTGGAATATCAACTCCAAACGGCTTCTGTCCGGATTTTATACTTGCAATATCTTCGTTCATCGTCCTTATTGAAGATTTGTACTCTTGAACAGGCGATGGTTTCATCGCATCGGGCGAAGCTATCGGTGAAGGTGAAGGCCGGGCCTGCCACGCCGTAGGCAGTGGCGGGGGAGCAGTTGGTCTGGGCGGCATAGAAACAGGCGGTTTAGATGGCATGCTTGCGGAAGTCAACGGTTGAGGCCGAGGCGGGGTTGGCGGTTTTAGCGGCTCGGAGGGGCGGATAGACGGCGGTAAAACCGTTGGTTTATTTTCAATTTTAACTCCCGGTAAATTGGGAGGCGGTTCCGATGGCATAGTTGTAGAGGATTGATTCCGGCTATTATTCTTTGACAGTTCCTGAACCAAACTGTCTATGGTAGTGCTTTTATTTGTTTGATCGTCCGCCATGAGAAGAGTATAAAGCCATAAAGTTATAAAGTTCTTAAA
>JBBTTJ010000079.1:0-11974 GCA_038064315.1 Patescibacteria group bacterium
TGCAGGCCTAAACTTATGCCAAGCCCGGTAATAAGAGAAAAAAACACAAATAACATACAAGCTTCAAATGAGTATCCATACACAAAACCGTACCATATGCCGTATAAGGCGCCCATAGTTACCAGGGAATAAGAAAAAATCATATCCCAGGAATATTCACCTGCCATATTCATTTTTGAAAGCTTTTTTCTAAACATAAACGCAAGAACAAAAGTGCTTCCAAACGCAAATAAAAACGAAAGCGCCAATACCGTTCCGTTCATTATATTTATACCTCCTCTTTTAAAAGTTCATTCTTTCCAAACTTTATGAACGATAACACAAAAACAGATGCCCGCAAACAAAAACTATTATTTCTTTTCCAGTAACTCTAAAATTTGATTGAGATTTCCGTTTAGGATTTTTTCAATATGATGGAAACTCTTTCCAACGCGATGATCGGTAACTCTATCCTGCGGGAAGTTGTAGGTTCTTATTTTTTCCGAACGCTCGCCGGAGCCGATCTGTCTCCTTCTTTCTTCAGTTATATTGCCAGTTTCTTCGGCTATTTTTATCTCCAACAATTTTGAGCGCAGTATTTCCATCGCTTTATCTCTGTTTCTTTGCTGATTTCTTTCTGAACGGGATGAGACGACTATCCCGGATGGCTTGTGGAGTATCCTCACCGCCGTTTCAACTTTGTTGACATTCTGCCCGCCAGGGCCGCCGGCTCTGGAAAAAGTAACTTCTATCTCATCCGGTCTTATCTGGAAGTCGCTCTCGGCGGCCTTTTTCAATACCGCAACTGTGGCAGTTGAAGTATGCACTCGGCCCGATTTTTCCGTTTTCGGAACTCTTTGGACCCGGTGAACGCCGGATTCATTGGCCATATTATCAACTCCTTCCCCCTTTAACTCAAATGTCATTGACTTGTAACCACCCAAATCGTTTTGACTATAGTCAATAACCTCAAACCCCCACCCTTTGATTTGGGCGTATTTTTTATACATATTAAATAAATCCGATGCAAAAAGAGCGGCTTCGTTGCCGCCCGTTCCGGCTCTTATTTCCACAATTACGCTGTTCATGCCCGCTATAAATTTATTTTTTCTTAACTCTCACTTTACCAGCCGATTTTTCAAGCCGTTTCTTGAATTTTTCAACCCTTCCTCTGGTATCAAGTATCTTTTCCTGGCCGGTATAAAAGGGGTGGCACTTTGCGCATATACCGGTGTTAATCTCCGGCAATGTTGAGCCGGTAATCCATTCATTGCCGCAAGCGCATTTAACCTTGGCGTTCGGATAGTATTTGGGGTGAATGTCTCGTTTCATGCCGTGAATACTAGCATAAAAATATCAAATGTCAAAACACAAAATTCAGAGACCTGATCTTTGATATTCCGGCGCTTCTTGATTTTAAAGCATTGATTTGCTACACTTGCACAAATGCAGGAACCACAAACTCTAATTAATTATGAAGATATGATGAGAGCCGGTATGCACTTCGGTCGTAAAAAGACCGTCTTTAACCCTGCAATGGAAAGGTATGTTTTTACGGTCAGGGACGGTATTTGCATAATAGATCTTTTGAAAACCCAGGCTCAACTCAAGAATTCCGCGGAATTTATAAAGAAAACGATTGATTCGTCAGCCGGTAAAGGCGGCTTGGTGTTGTTTGTAGCTCTTACCAAACAATCTTCCGAGAAAGTGAAGGAATTGGCGGAGTCGTTGAATATGCCCTATGTCGTTGACAGGTGGCTTGGCGGAACTCTGACCAATTTTGGAATTATAAGCGACAGAATAAAGAAGCTTGAAGAGATGGAGCAGGCCCAAAAGAGCGGAGAATTGGAAAAATACACAAAAAAAGAAAGAACCGTTTTTGCCAAAGAACTTGAAAAAATGCAGACAAAATTCAGCGGGTTAAAGAAACTGACCAGAATACCCGACGCAATTTTCGTCTCTTCTTTGAAAGAAAGCGAACTTCCGGTCCATGAAGCAAATATAATGAATGTTAAAGTAATAGGTATTGCCAATACCGACTCAAATCCTGATGAGATCAATTATGTCATCCCCGCAAACGACAGGTCAAAAAAATCCGTTGATTTGATTGTGGAGGCGATAAAGAACGAATTGACAACAAATGAGTAACACGGAAAAAATAAAACAATTGAGAGAAACAACAGGCCTGTCTTTGGGGCAAATAAAAAAAGCTCTTGATGAAGCCGGCGGCGATTCAGCAAAGGCTGTAGATATTCTAAAAGCCAATGGTATTGCGGTTGCGGAAAAGAAGTCAGCCCGCCAGGTAAAAGAGGGAGTGGTTGACGCGTATATACATTCCACCAGGAAACTCGGCGCTCTTGTTGAGATTCTGTGCGAGACCGACTTTGTTGCCAGAAATTCAGAATTTCAGAAACTGGCTCACGAATTGGCAATGCAAATTGCGGCCACGAAGCCGGGGACTACGGAAGATCTTTTATCTCAACAATTCATAAAGGACCAGGATATTACGATTAAGGATTTAATTAACCAATATATAGCCAAGTTGGGGGAGAATATACAAGTTGGGAGTTTTCAAATATTTGAAATATAAACTATGGGATTCATTTTGATTCCTCTTTTATTGATTTTAGCGTCATCAGGCGGGATTTTATTTGTTACATTGCGCAAGTTGCCGCGTCTTAGGGAGTTGGCGGAAGCCGAAAGCTCTAACGGCGCCTACGCGGAAAGCGGCTGGCGCGCTTTTGTTTATGAACTTTGTCCGGAAATCTGGAACTGGGCCAAAGATATTAGGATAAAAGAGTACAAAGATATGTGGCTTATTGAGGCTGAAAAACTTTTGAGAAGGTTGAGATTGACTTCACTTAAAATAGACCGTTTTTCCGGTTTGCTTATAAAAAAAATACGGAATCGCGCTTCTTCTGAAAACGGTTCAACTTTTTCTGTAAATGAAACAAAGAAAGATAAAGAGGAAACGGAGGCAAAAGTAGACGACAAAACAGAGTTAAAGAAAAACGAACAGAGATTGATAATGGAAATAGCCAAAAATCCCAAGAATGCGTCGCTTTATGAGGAACTGGGCGACCTTTATGGCAAGATGAATGATTATCTGGATTCTAAAGAATCATACGAAGCCGGAATAGAGCTGAATTCAAATAACGAAAAATTGAAAGGAAAACTCTCACAAGTGCTCGAAAAATTAAATAGACCGGATATTTCTCAAAAATAGGTTTTTTGGTAAAATAAAGAGCGGGAATTATTGCCCGAGTAGCTCAATAGTAGAGCAACGCATTTGTAATGCGTAGGTTGTCAGTGCAAGTCTGACCTCGGGCTCCATATAGATCGCATTATAGGGAGATTAAAAACTGTGAATTTAGATAGGCGCATGTTAGTATATAAAACTAATGGGCAGGTACAGAAGTAGACAAACTGGGTTGGCTGTAAACCAACCGGCCGTAGGCCTTCGGGGGTGCAAATCCCTCCCTGCCCACACAGGAGCAAATGCCATTGAGGTATTTGCGTTGGGATTTTTCGGTCGCGACTTAAGTTAATGGCTGGATTAAAAAAGAAAAGTTTGCTAAAATGATGCCGGAGTAGTTCAGTGGTAGAACGCTTTCTTGGTAAGAAAGAGGCCGAGAGTCCGATTCTCTCCTCCGGCTCAAACAAGTAATAAAAATAACATAATATGTCACAAGATAACTTATTGCGTCTTAAATGCGCCATTTGCAAAAAAGCAAATTATTACACTTCCAAAAACAAGAAGAAGGTGGAAAGGAAATTAGAGTTCAAAAAATTCTGTAAATGGTGCAAGAAAAGTACACTTCACAAAGAAGCCAGGATGACCGGGTAGCAGAGACCTGATATGTTTTTGTTTAAAAATGGGGGCATCGTTCAGTGGCAGGACGGCGGTCTCCAAAACCGCAGACCAGGGTCCGATTCCTTGTGCCCCCGCCCACGAAGTGGGCGAGGCTCGCTCCAAAGGAGCGGCCCGCAGTGATACTAACAAAACAAACCGCTTGACCGAGCGGTTTGTTTTGTTAGTATCCTGTTAAGGACTTTTACAATTATAAAGGGGATAAAAATGGCTCATAAGAGAGTACTTATTTCTAAAGAATCAAGTTCCGTAAAAGAATATAAAAAGAAATTATTTGAACTTGTGCATTCCGGAGAGTTGATAAAGATTGGAATTGACGGTCTTTATCAACTGCTGAAGAAAGAATTTTCTGAAGCGACCAAAGGATTGACAAAGAAATTTCTGAATCAAGAGATCAAAAACATTATCTGGACCCCTTCGGTTCTGAAAGAATTGAAGCGAGTTATACGTTACCGGTTGCAATCGGAAGAATTTAGACAGCAGTATTTTTCTTACATTCCGAAGGAAATGTGGGAAAAAAAATCCAAGTTTTTTAAGGGTCTTTCCGATTTGCGTATTTCAGCGACATTTGTGGCGGGTGTTGGCCGGCTAATCACCGACGAACTTGGTTCGGACGCAGAATATTTTGACTTATCGGAAAATGATTTTAAACATCCGTTTGAGATTTCCGCGGACAAAGAGTGGCAAATTCCGATTCTCAACGCGGCGAATATTGGGATTATTTTTGATCCTAATATTGAAGACAACCCGCTTAGAAGAGCTTTATCGGACGCGGAAAAAAGAAAAGCCGCGGCGGTTATCTTAACAAACCTGATTGATTTAAATCTAAAGAAAACTGCCGGTGTCGGGCATATTTATAGGGCGCAAGCTTCCGGTTTGCATGTCAAACTGGAGCATTTGCCGGAAAGCTATCGCGATGAAGCCAGGCGTATTTTGGAAAAGCGTCCCAACGGCGAGGTAATTTTTCAAAATATCGCGGCGCGATTCCTGGGCATTCTGGATGCTCTATGGAAAATCTCTCACAGACCTCAAAAAAAAGGCCCGGAATATACAGGGAAAGTACTGTACATACTTGGTTATAAAGAAGAAGAACTCATGTTTGAGGCGGCTAACGCGGAACTTCGTTATATTCAAATTTTTAAGGAAAATCAGCTTGAGACGGAAATTCGCCTAGTCAACCGTCTTTTGGCTGAAGCCGAAAAAACCGGAGACCTTCGTGAAGTTAAGCGGTTGGAAAAACGTCAGGAACAGCTTGCGCAACAGCTTGCGATTACAATTCTGACTAATGTCAGCGATGAAGATCGCAATCGTCAGCGTCGGCGGATTCGAGCGCTTTTTGTTAAAAAAGTTCAGGAGATGATACCGAACTGTGAAGTTATAAGCCAGGGAAGCGCGTATCTTAAAATCGGGGATAAGATAGTTAAAATCCATATCCCCAAAAACATAAGCACAACCGAAAGTCAGCTGGTCAATTATAATTATGGAATTGAAGTTTTCATGGACACTTTGTCTGATTTAACTGTAATATGTCATCCTTATGTTATTAACCATCGTTTTGTCGGACGCGAGGATTCTAAAGACGGACAACCGGTTACCAAGTTTATCCATCAAGCGCCAATGCTTGTTGACGATGTATTTTTACGCGACCAATTAAGGGGCGCTATCAAAGAAGTTCATCCCATCCAGAAGTGTATCAATAACCCGCAATTTCGTCCCGGAGTACTAGTGCTTAATTGCGCTAACGATGTTCTAAGCGCGGATGCGTTTCCTGTTTCTAAGCTGGATCATTTTATGGCTACTGGAAATTTCGCGTATCCATACCCGAAAACTAAATATATTACCTGGTTTACAAATACAGATAATCACTTTGGAGCTCCCGACAAACGTCATATTTGGGATTCAGAGAACCGTGTTCATCTGGGTACTTCAGAGGCGGCTATTGAAATGATCCGCCGTCAAGGATTAATTAATTCAAATGATATTCCAATTCATTTTACCGCTGAAATGGACGATGCCACACAAGGCGACTTATGGTTTAAGAACAGATATCAGCCGGATCCGCAGGTGATGTCAGTTATGCATATTGAAAGGTGGCTTCGGGAGATGGGATACGGCATCCAGCGCGCGGCCGAGAAGAGTGATAATAAGGAAGTGCAAAGATTAACCGAAGAATTAAACAATATAAGTATCGGACAGCTTTATTTAAAAGGCGATGATTTTCCGTTTCATCAGATGATGCAGGTCTTTGATCGCCATATTGAGCCCAATGCTGATTTTTACAGCGCTGTTTTGGGGAGATTTGTGAAATCAGGGCTGGCTATTCGCGGTATAAGTAAAATTAACCGCGCCATGACGGATACGCGTGATATCGGAGTCCATAATTTTCCGGAAGGTAATCATAGAATTAATACTCTTGAAAAGGCGGACCTTGAAGGCGATTATATGGCGATAAAACTGCAAGATAAATTATTGCAGATTCCAAAATGGCAGAAATATGAAAAGAATCATCCTAATTTTATGAAGGAAACAATTCGCGCTCCAAGATTCGGAAACGTGACATTCGGCTGGGGTACCATCAAAGTTCCAGGCGGCTTTGAATGGGGCATACGAGTTCATGGCTCGCCAACCAGGCAATCCAGTTGGGCCGATATTCTTCATGCACAGATTAAAAGCGATCTTTTTCGCGGCGATGACACATACGGATTGATGAAGTATGTAACCGTAGTATTTTTTGGAGACAAACATTTCTACGCCCATGCCGCTACCGCACGCGTATTTTATACGATGTGTGCGGCTGGCGTGCATACGAATCTATACGGATCAACCGGCGGATTTCCACCGAATAATACCGGTCCGTGTTTTGTAAGTATTCCCGCGGATGGACCGGAAGCCGGTCCAATTATTGTTCGGATGCTTCCGCATGATTTCCTACGGGATTGGTTTGCCAATCCCAAACCATTTGATTTGGCTAAATTTCTTCCTGATCCGGTATAAAAAACCGAGGCATAAAGCTCGGTTTTTAATTTGACTGGAATAGCTAAAATTTATAAACTAACGGCGGAACATTAAAAAAGGATAAAAAATGATAAAAACAAAAATCTATTTTGCGCATCCTCTGAATGTATACAATACGGCTCTTGAGTCGGCGCTTGAGATTCTAATCCGCAGATCAATTCCAGAATATGAAATTGAATCTCCCAGTAAATCACATCATCAAAAAGGATACGAGGAATGGAAAGCAAATACTGCGATTAATCGCGACAAGCACAACGCAATGGCATATTTTTATGAAATTGTGATACCCCAGTGCGTTGGTTGCGTTTCACTCCCATTTCTTGACCGGCGCATGGGACTCGGAGTAAACGGCGAAACTAAAAAAACCATTGAACGCGGGGACCCGGCGTGGTTTCTCATTCCGACTCGTATGGCGGCTCAAAAAGACATTGATGACTTTATCGCAAATCCCAAGAATGGTCTTTTTATTATTCGTAAATTTACTGAAGATGAAATTCAGCTTATTCTTAGCGAAGACCCTCTAATTTGCGTTTCTCATCAGGAAACACGTCTTCGTACTTTCTTTATTTATAACGGACCCATGAGGCCATACGCTGAAGCGCATCTTGTTCAGATGCCTGTTCCTGAAGGATTTTATCCTGATAATTAGTTAGCGTTTGGATTAAAGTTAAAATCGCCTGTACGGCGATTTTTAATTTTCACTTAATAACTTCTAAAAATTTATTTTAATAAATATCTATTTTTAATTTTCTTGTTTTTTCTTTTGAATGTTCTATTTGTCTCATAAGAACTTCAATGTCTTCCACTTTATACAGGCGATAATTATTCATCGGATTGCGGTAAGCGACGAGCCTGCCTTTCTGATCCCAGTTGCGGACTGTCAATGGTGTTACACCGATCAAGCGGGCAACTTCTTTTACTGTTAAAAATTTTTTTGGCATAGATTTTAATTTTAAGATTTAAATATTTTAAAGTTTAAAGATTAATAAAAATAGATTTTAATCATAAGGATATTTTATCAAGCTTCTCTTATTAGAGTTTATAAGAGTTTAATAAGAGTATTCTAACTTTTATCTGTATTAACGGTCAATGTTGATAACATACCGCCTTGAAGAGAATTAGGTTTAATCATTTAAATATTTAATCATTTAAATATTTTTGATCTTTTAAAAAACTCGGACTTATCAACATTTTTACCGATACCACATGTATAATTAAGTTAGGTTTTATCTTTACTTCTTACTTATCCGATATGATATCGGATAAACATAAAACATATAGTGAATAAAAAATATATTTCTCTTCAGGAAGCATCAAAAGGAACGCCTTATTCACAGGAGTATTTGAGCTTGCTTGCAAGAAAGGGAAAACTTTTTTCCGTTAAGTTCGGCAGAAATTGGTACACGACTCAAGAAGCTATTGACGATTATTTAAAAAAACAGAGCGTTACCATTGCTATTCCCAAAAATTTATTTAAACAAAAACAAATTACAGCTTCTTTAACGCAATCATTTACCCCCGAAGAACCTGAAGAAGGTGAACTTGGTTCGGCTTTTGGAAAAGAAGGAGCCGGTCACGAAAAACATTCAAAGATGTTTGAAGAATTTGAGAAGTTAAATCCTTATATTTTTAATAAAACTAAAACTGAAGAAAAAAAACTTGCTTCTCAAATAACTATGCCTGCGCAGGCGGATTCGGCAAGTCCTTCGATCCTGAAGTCCTCAGGACTGAAGGGCTCACCGCAGGCGGGCCTGCCGGTTGTTAAACAAAGTTTATCCGACGAACATTTAAAGGCCGAAGAATTAGTTTTAAATAAATTAGATAAACTTTCAGATTCTCTTGGAGTTTTCGCCGAAAAAATAACCGCAAAAGTTTCAGAACTTCCGGAAGCGGTTCCGGTTATTTCCGAAAAAGAAAAAGAGTTTATCGGGATAGAATCATCCTCCTTGGGTTATAGATTCCGAAAGTTTAATAAATATACCAACTCTATGGTCAGATCTCCCGTGAGAATGACGGCCGTTATGATAACTGCCATTGTTGTCCTGTTTCTTATGGCAGGCGGATTCAGTTTCGGACAGGCGGATTATGTTGTTCAGCAAATAAAAAAAGCGTTCAAGGACGCCGATACTCTTCAGGGATATTTTCCGGGAACTCATGCCAACGAAGTTCTTGTATTGGATAAGACTGGTAATATTTCCATCTTCGGCCACATAGAAACACAGGGACAGCTCCGTTCGTACGCGCCGACAGGCGTAGCGCCGATAGTTGTTGATTCAATTACTAAAGTTGAGAATTTAAACGCCGACTACATAGATAATCTTGATTCAAAAGATTTTACTTTGGCTTTTGTTACGAAGAACGGCAACATAACTTATGAGGATGTTTTTTTGGAAGGGAACGTTGAAGTGGGAAAGACACTGACGGTAAAGGGGGCGGCGAAGTTATTAAGCTCACTGCAGGTTTATGGAACTCTAGGCGTTTTCTCGGAAGCATTCTTTAGTAAAGACATAAATCTTACAGGCGGGAATTTGGTTCTTGAAAAGGGAACTATAAAGATATTTAATACATCTCTGATTAAAAACCTTAATGCCGAATTTCTTGACGGCGTACGCAAGGGAGATATAACTCTTGATTTTGTTACCGACAATGGCGCAAGCACGACTAACGGTATTTCTGTCGGGGCCTTGGATGTGAATGGAAATCTTGATGTGGACGGCTCATTTAAAGTTGGCGGTCAGAGCGATTTTTACGGAATGGGGTTTTTTAACTCCGGAGTGTGGGCCAGCGATGGAGTGTTTGGTACTCTGGGTGTGGCCGGCGATGCTACTATAGGAAATAAAGATAAATCTTCTAATTCTAATTTCCAGGTTTATTCAAAAAAATTCATAGTTGACGAGAGCGGAAATATAACCGCAAGCGGGAAGACAAACACAGTTGATCTGGTTGTAAGCGGAACCGTTCAGTCCCACATCATTCCTTCCGGTTCATTTAATTTGGGATCTTCAACTAATAAGTGGCAGAAAGTTTTTGCCGTTACTGCCGCCATTGATAGTCTCGTTGTTTCCGGGAGCGCTAATTTTACTGGAACATCCAGTTCATCATTCAGAATAAATACCGATAATGTCAGCTCGGATTCCGAGAGTGCGTATCTTTCATTTGAAAGAGGTACGACAACGCCAAACGCAACTTTAAAATGGAATTCCACAAACAAAAGGTTTGAATTTAACGAACCGTTGTTTATCGCCAGTTCAAGTTTGACCACTTTTTCAGTATCAGGAGGAGCTTCTTCACTTTCCAATACGCTATATGCGCAAAACTCCGGCAATGTAGGGATAGGGACGACTGCACCGGCAAGTAAGCTTGAAGTGCTGGGAAGAGTGACTTCAACTAATCTTGAAGTCCAGGGCACCGCCTCCGCATCTTACCTTCTCACCGGCAATACTTTGCAGGTAGGAGGATTCTCATCTGCCGCGTATTCAAGATTCGGAACGACAGCCACTACTCATGGCTTATCTGCTACCAATGACCTTCTCATCAACGGTAAATTAGAAGTTGACGGTTCAGCATATTTTGACGGCACGGTTAATTTCAGCGGAATATCTTCCTCTTCTCTCTTCTACGCTCAAAATGGCACTGCCGCCTCACCCAGTTTTTCTTTTGCCATCGATCAAGATACGGGCATATTTAGAAGAGCCGTAAATGCTCTGGGTTTCTCTACCCTTGGAGTTGAAAGATTAACTATTGATTCATCAGGTAATATGGGGATAGGGACTACTGCGCCTCTAACAAGATTTGAAGTCCAAGGCACCGCCTCCGCAAGCAATCTTTTGACAATCGGCGGACTTCAGGCAGCAGGAGGCGTGAGTGTCGCCTACTCACGCTTCGGAACTTCAACCACCGGCCATTCAAACTACATCTCTGCCGCAAACGACCTTCTTATCTCGGGAGACCTTGAAACAAGAGGAACCGCCTCATTCGGAGGAGTAGCTTCAGTATCAGGCAATTTCTTCACTTATGGAACAAACACATTCTCCGGAACAGGCTCGTCTTCATTCGCGGGTTCTCTCCTTATCTCCAAAGGACTGAACGCCCAAGCCATTGTCGGCACTCAATTAACCGTCAATGGAAACGCTAATATTACCGGCAACACCACCTTGGGTGACGCAACAGGCGACACCGTTACTTCCAATGCAGACGCCTGGACATTTGCCAATGACACCAACTTCACCTTATCCGGCGGAATTAACGGTCTATCTTTTGACACCAGTACTCTCTCAATTGACGCTACAAATGACAGAATCGGTGTCAGAACCACCGCTCCTTCCACCGTATTTGAAGTCCAGGGCACCGCCTCCGCATCCTACCTTCTCACAGGCAACACTCTGCAGGTCGGAGGATTCTCATCTGCGGCGTATTCAAGATTCGGAACGACAGCCACTACTCATTCAAATTATATATCAACGACAAACGACCTTCTGATAAATGGTGACCTTGAAGTAGACGCTTCCGTGGCTTTTGACAGCCATCTGGCTATTGGCGATGCGACTGATGGCACAGATATTTTAATAGTCAATTCTCAAATCAAATCAAATTTAATCCCATTCACAAACGCTTTTAATGTCGGCTCGGCGGCTAACCGCTGGCAAACTGGATTTTTTGACAAAGTTGACGCGACGGAATTTTCCGGCGCATCGGTAACTTTTGGAGGCACAAACAATGAGACATTTACGATAAACGCCGATAACGCGACTAACGACACAGAAAATTCCCAGTTCGCATTTGAACGAGGCGACCCTACGACAAATGCCCAAATCCAATGGGACGCGACCAACAAACGCTTAAATCTTAATTTCCCCGTTTTTATCCAAACAGCCGATCCGTCGGAGACAGCTAATAATTTCACAAAGATGACTCTTAAAGGCACGGCCGATCAGGGGTCAAATGATTACTTTGAAATTCAGAATTCAAACGGTTCCCGGCTTTTGCTTGTTGAACAGGGCGGCCGTTTAATCGCTTCAGGTTCATTTCAGGCCGGAGGTTCGTCTGTTGCTTCCGTCGCCTACTCACGCTTCGGAACTTCAACCACCGGCCATTCAAACTACATCTCTG
>JBBTTJ010000079.1:12074-14430 GCA_038064315.1 Patescibacteria group bacterium
TCACAGGCAACACTCTGCAGGTCGGAGGATTCTCATCTGCGGCGTATTCAAGATTTGGAACGACCGCCACTACTCATAGCTTATCTGCTACCAATGACCTTCTCATCAACGGTAAATTTGAAGTGGACGGTTCAACCTACTTTGACGGCACGGTTAATTTCACCACTATCGCCTCTGCCTCTCTTTTCTACGCTCAAAATGGCACTGCTTCCTCGCCGTCTTTCTCTTTTGCGATTGACCAGGATACGGGAATGTTCAGGAGCGTGATCAACGCTCTTGGTTTCTCTACCCTTGGAGTTGAAAGATTGACGATTACCTCTGCCGGCAATGTAGGGATAGGCACTACTGCGCCTCTGACAAGATTTGAAGTCCAGGGCACCGCTTCGGCCTCTAATTTACTGACCGTCGGTTCTTTGCAGGTTGCCAACGGCGGAGCCACCGTCTCGTATTCCCGCTTCGGAACCACCACCACGGGTCATTCAAACTACATCTCTGCCGCTAATGATCTTCTGATCTCCGGAGACCTTGAAACAAGAGGAACGGCCTCATTTGGAGGAGTAGCCAGCGTATCAGGCAATTTCTTCACTTATGGAACAAACACATTCTCCGGAACAGGCTCATCTTCATTCGCCGGTTCATTGGATATATCCAAAGGGTTAAGAGTCGGAGTTAATACCGCCCTTAGCGTAAATGCTAACGCTTCGGCCAACACATTGGTTTTGGTGGGGAGTAATGTGGGGATAGGGACGGCTACGCCGGTGGCCAAGCTTAATATAGCCGGTGATATGCAATTTACTTTCCAAAGTTCTACCAATAGGACTATTAATATTGCTTCTAACGGTATAAATGATCCGGTTAGCTTAATATTAAACGGTTCTGATGGCACTTCTGATGATGGAAATGTTATTTTGGCTACTATTGGCAATGTGGGAATAGGGACGACTGCGCCCACCTCTCTCCTCACTGTCCAAGGTCGGGGAGAGTTCCAGGGCACCGCCTCCGCCTCATACCTTCTCACAGGCAATACTCTTCAGGTGGGAGGATTCGCGTCAGTGGCGTACTCAAGGTTCGGAACTTCAACTCTTACTACTAAC
This sequence comes from Patescibacteria group bacterium, assembly GCA_038064315.1. GTDB lineage: Bacteria > Patescibacteriota > Minisyncoccia > 2-02-FULL-40-12 > GWA2-44-9 > 2-01-FULL-43-22. The sequence goes on from JBBTTJ010000079.1 coordinate 13,169, forward strand.
CCGGCAAACAACTGGATAACAGCCAGCAATGATCTTCTCGTCTCCGGTGATTTATATGGCGTAGGTTCAATTGCGTTTGCTGGACCGGCATCCATATCTAATACCTTATTCGTAGGTACCGGAGGTAAAACCGGCAATGTGGGGATAGGGACGACGACACCTTTTAAAAAATTAATTGTGTCAGACACTGGAACATCAAATCCAACACAAGGATTAATGATGGGTATTAGCATTGAAAATACGAACATAACGCAAAGCGCTTTAAGCGGAGTTACATTTAATAGTTACGACAGCGGAGGAACTACCAGGCATCTGGGCGCGATTGTTTCAGGGAAAAGCGATTCATGGACTGCCGCTGATGCGACCACATGGGATTCCTTTCTTTCATTTTGGACACGCGATAACGGCGGAAACGAGGCCGAGAGAATGCGTATAACGGCGGATGGCAATGTGGGAATAGGCACTACCAGTCCTGATTCTCTCCTTGAACTCTCATCCACCGCCACAAACTTAATAGTCCGTTCTACAGGTTCCACATCCTCCGCGTCCATTGACTTCCAACCAGCCGGAGGAGCTTCTTCCAGTAATCAGGGTAAATTCACGATCAGAGCCGGAGGTTCTGCAGGAACCGGCGGTGAACGGCTTGAATTCTTAAATGGCGCCGCTACCCCGCTTTCGTTGATGACAATTGCAAGTTCAGGCAATGTGGGGATAGGGACGACTGTGCCAAATCCTTTGGGTGTGGCTTCAACTATCTATGGAAAAGTTGTAACTATCGCGCAGACAACGGCAGGAGCCAGGTCTCTCCTGGAATTATGGTCAAATGTCGCTCCAAGCAGTAACCAGACCATAGGTCAGATTAGTTTTTTGTCCGGTACTGCGCCAGCCAGCGGTCCTGCTGCTGCTATTTTATCAAACTCAAACGGCACAACAGCCAATACCGGGGATTTGCAATTTTGGACATCGGAAACTGCCGGCGTTACGACGAATCGCATGCGTATAATGGCGGGCGGCAATGTGGGGATAAAGACAACCACTCCTTCCACTTTATTTGAAGTCCAGGGTACCGCCTCCGCATCCTACCTTCTCACCGGCAACACTCTTCAGGTAGGAGGATTTGCATCTGCAGCGTATTCAAGATTCGGAACTTCAACTCTTACTACTAACCCGGCAGGCAACTGGATAACAGCCAGCAATGACCTTCTCGTCTCCGGTGATTTATATGGCGTAGGTTCAATTGCGTTTGCCGGACCGGCATCCAT
>JBBTTJ010000080.1:0-1961 GCA_038064315.1 Patescibacteria group bacterium
TAGCCCGTTTGCTTCAGCCGGAGCTTTTCGGTATTTACTCTTTGGCGATTGGGATGGCTGGCATGACCAGTTTGATATTGGGAATGGGAATTCAGGAAGCGGTGTCAAGCTTATTGGGAAGGGCTTATGTCAGAAGAGATCGGATTGAAGTTGAAAAAATTTTGGGTTTTATGCTCAAAATAACCTTTCTGGCCGCTTTGGCTGTTATCCTGGTTTCTGCTTTCCTGCCGGGCATCGCGGACAGATTGTACGGTAATTCTCTTATCGGAGTCTATGCCGCTGTCGTCGTCGTCGCGTCTATTTTTTCCTCATTTTTGTTTGTCCTTGTCTATTCGTCTTTTCAGGTTACCGGAAGAGTTAAACTTTTGGGCTTGCTTATTTTATCCGACCAATCGCTTAGATATGTTCTATCTCTTATTTTTATTTTAGTTGGTTTTGGAGTTCCGGGAGCGGTTAGCGGACAACTGGCCGGAGCGATAATTATTTTTATAGTATCCGCTTTCTTGTTTAATAATCTCATTAAAAAAGAGTTGATTTTCCCGGGCTTATTTCGCTTGATTGCCGTTGCCAGAGAAATAAATTTAAAGAATTATTTTGGTTTTACTTTTTGGGTTGCTTTAGACAGGAATATGGGCAATGTTTTTATGGCTCTGCCGGTAATTCTTACCGGTATTTATGTTTCCGCGTCCGATGTCTCATTTTTTAAACTTGCTTTTGGCTATATGAACATAATATTAAGTCTGCTGGGACCGATATCAGTGCTCTTGAATGTTGAGTTTCCCAAAATGCAAATTGAAAATAAGGGGTATCTGTATAAGAGCTTCAAAAGAATCTCTCTGTATTCGCTGGCTCTTTCAACGATGTTAAGCATCGGCGCGGTAATTGTTTCTTCTTTGGTTTTTAAGATCCTTTACGGCGAGAGTTATCTTCCCAGCATCAAATATGTTTTCGGATTAATTTTATACGGATCGCTATTCGGCATAGGGGTTGGTCTGGGACCGATGTGGCGGTCAATAGACAAGGTCAAAGTTTCTATTATTATTAATTCACTGATATTAGCCGGAGGCATTCCGCTTGGATTGTGGCTTATCAAAAATTACGGCTTGTGGGGCAGTGTTATAACTGTTACGATATGGTTTTCCGCGAGCCACCTGGTTTCATTTGTGTATCTTGTCAGAAATTTAAAAACTAAAATCTAAAATTAACTTATGATCAATAAATCTATTATCTTAATCCCAACCCTTAACGAAAAAGAAAATCTGGACAAATTAATTCCTGCGATATTTAATTTAATGCCGGATGTTTCGGTTTTGATAGTTGACGACAACTCAAAAGACGGCACGCAGGAACTGGTTGAAGAACTTAAGAAAGATTACAGCCGGCTTTTTATTTTAAAACGAACTCACAATTTCGGCTACGGCCGCTCAAGCATAGACGGCTTCAAGTGGATACTTGAAAGACCCTATGTTAATGTTGCGACCATGGACGCGGATTTTTCTCATGATTTTAATACTGTGCCGGCGCTTATTGAGAAACTTAAAGATTATGATATTTCAGTGGGGTCACGCTATACAAAAGGCGGGGGAGTGCAAAATTGGAGTTTTTTAAGGAAAGTTTTAAGCAGGTTCGCCAATTTTTACGTAAAAGTGATTTTGACCCTGCCCATTGGAGACGCTACGACTGGTTTTAATGCCTATCGTTCCGACTGTATAAGAAAAATTGACCTTGAAAAAATAAAATCAGACGGCTACTCATTTTTAGTTGAATTAAAATACCGCCTTGTTAAGACTAACTGCACTGTTATTGAATATCCCATATTATTTAGTGAACGCAGGGAAGGCCAGTCAAAAATGTCTTCCAAAATAATATGGGAAGCGGTTAAATTACCATGGAAGTTGAGGTTAGGAAATGAATCCTCCTCGCGGTAAACCGCGAGGTATCAAGAGGAGGCTTCGCCTCTT
>JBBTTJ010000081.1:0-3300 GCA_038064315.1 Patescibacteria group bacterium
GTAGGTGTTGGCGTAGGTGTTGGCGTTACAGTAGGAGTCGGCGTAACCAAACAGCGTTTGAGCGGAAGCGGAAGGTCTTTGGGCCGGCCAATATTCTGCAAAGCTTTAAAGATACCCTTTCTAGCGGCGGCTTGCGCGGCCGGGCTCATTTTGTCATACGCATCTTGTATCGCTTGTCTTGCTTCAACCGCTCCAATCACCCCTTTACAAATAGATTGGGACGGCAAAGTCTCAACCCAGGCCAATAATGTGGCAAGAGCGGAATCAATATTATCCAAATATTTTTGCTTGTCTGCGGCGCTTAAGTCACCGGGCGCGCGAACCGCTTCCTCGTAAGCCTTGACGGATTTAAAAAGAGCCGAATAATACCTTCGTTCATCGGAACTATTTATATCGTGAAGGACTTGTTTTAAGTCTCTGCCAAGGTGAAATTTCCTTCCATCTTCATCAAGCGGACGGCCAAAGGCGGCCAGATACAGCTGTTCAAGAGTTTCTCTGTCAACTTTTGCCGGTTTATTTATCTCATCATCCGCATTAGCTACCAATGCAGAATTCTGGGCCATAAAAAAGCCAAAAGCAACACCGATTAAAAGAACGGCGGCCATGGCAATAGTTATCGCCTTTTTTGATTTATACATAAATATTAATGAAACAAGCATTCTTACGGCTGAATCAGCAAAAGCTAATACAGCGATAAAACACTAGTTATTACTAATTTAATACTCTATGCACCTAATTATATTATAATGTTTAATGCCGTCAAATATTGTGTAGATAAAGAAGTTGATAAGTCCAATGGGCATTACATATGGTTATGTGATACAATATTGATAATAAATATTAAATAACTATTATGAATTTAAAATACAATAAGTGGACTATACTCATTTCTTTGGTTGTGGTTGCTGCTGTTGCGTTTATATTCAGTCAAAAACGTGAGACTGATGAAGTTATTGATGAGTTAAGCCCGACCCCGTCAGTTTTAATTATTGAAGAAGTTGTCAATAGAGGCAAAAGTGCGGTTGTCGACTCGGGTACCGCCGATCAAACTGCCAAATACACCCAACTAATTAAAGATTATGAGGGCCGAAGAGTTCAGTTTGATATAAGATGTCAAGCAATTCCGCCAAATACGACATACAAAAATAACACTAAGGTCATGTTTGATAATCGTTCCGGTGACGCTCGCGTAATTACGATTGGCGGAGTAAAATACAACTTCCCGGGTTATGGCTATAAGATTTTGAATATTTATGGCAGTAAGCTACCGGCAAGCGTATCATTCGATTGCGGAGCAGCAGTTAATGTTGGCAGTATTCTAATTCAAAAATAGAACTGATAAAAGCAGACGCCGCCAATATTTAATACTCGTAATTTTAGTCATGTTTAGGGTCTGTTTTTGTATTTTTCCAGTAGCAAGGAACTTGATTGGACTTTGCCGCCGTGGCCCATATTGAAAATCATTTTACATCCAAGTTTATTGCAGACCGGCACCTCGAGAATATCGTTCTCATTCTTGCGGTCTCCGCCATTGCAAAAAATATCCGGCTTTATTTCTTCCAAGGCATTGCAGACGCTCATATCATCCGGATTTTCAGGATGCCTGGTGATAAATACTTCATCAACGCACCCAAGAGCTTCTATAATTTCCTTTCGTTCTTCTTGAGGCATGAAAAAATAGCCCTTCTTCTTTATAAGCCAGTTATCGTTGTTTAGAATAACTACCAGTTTGTCTCCCAGCTTTTTGGCATTTTGCATCATCCGGACATGACCAATATGGATGGGGTCAAAACCACCGCTGACGGCTACTGTGATTTGTTTGTTTCTGGTTTTTTTCATACAGATTGCGACGGTATGATTATGACATAAATATACCGTCTTATCAATGAATTGTCCTTGATTGAACACATATTCTATTACAGGGTATTAAGATATTACGGAAACATTGACAAAATAATAAATATATAGTACAATTGAGCATAATGTTCTTTAACCATTTGGTATAACTAACCGAGAGAAACTACACTCTGAAGGAGGTGTTTAGTGCTTTTATGGAGGACTTCGTATTTATTGGCGATTTGTGCTGGAATCAACTACCTTTTTTGGCTCTCCGGGGTCATTGATTGGCATGTTTGGTTCCTTGCGATTCCGTTTTTTGTTTGCGAATTATGGTTCATAATCAATTTTTTATGCACCGGAATACTCGCGTTTGCGCGCGAGACGCGCAAACATTGGCGTTCAGACACAGCGGCTTCTCCGCTTCCGTCTGTTGCGGTGCTAATCCCCGTATGCGGGGAAGCAAAGGATATAGTCAGCTCTACTATTGATTCTGCGCTGGCTATATCATACGCGGGAGACATCAAGGTATTCGTGACTGACGATAAGGGTAGTAGCGATATCCGTGATCTTGCCCGTCAAAAAGGGGTTGTCTACCTCACTCACCCGCCTCATGGGGAAGCAAAAGCAGGTAACATGAATCGGGCTATCCCTGGAATCATGGCAATGATCCCAGGTGTCCAGTGGTTGCTTGTGATAGATTCCGGCGATATCGTGGATCCGGATATTCTTAAATATTCGGCTCCCTATTTTGCTGAAAATCGCGTCGGCTTCGTGCAAGTACAAAGACGGTTTAACATGAATAACTTGCCTAGCGACACAGGATATTTTTACGATGTTATAGTGCCGAAGAGAGATCGGTGTGATGCGACATTTTCCTGCGGAAGCGGCGCGTTCTGGAAAATAGAAGCGCTCATGGAATTGGGAGGATTCTCAACATGGAATATTGTTGAAGACTACACAACGTCCTATGAACTGCAGAAGAAGGGATGGCATGGAAGATATGTTTTGAAGGCATTGCACATAGGCATATGTGCCGCGGATATCAACGGACTTGTCCGGCAACGATATCAGTGGGCATGCGATGCTCTGCGGCTGGCATTTTGGAAAAATCCTCTTAGAGACAAGACACTCGCGTTACCGATCCGATGGGCTTATGTGGAGGTGGCCGCAAGCTATCTTCTCGCGTTTCCGGTATTCGTGATTCGCACAATACCGTTAATAGTCCTCTGGTTTGATTTCCCGCTCTTCCATCTATTAGAGCGGGAGTTGGACTATTGGGTTTATTTCACGCCGTTTTTTTGCTCGAGAATGCTCTGTGATTTTACAGAATTCTTCGCGCAGAAAACTCCCTTCTGTCGGCTGTGGGGAAAACAATTGTCTTTGCATGAAGGTCTGATCCCGCTTTATATTATGGCGGCGGTACAGACATTCGCGCATGGACCAGAAAAGAAGCCAAGATAT
>JBBTTJ010000082.1:0-4550 GCA_038064315.1 Patescibacteria group bacterium
TAGGATTCGAACAAGATAGGGGTCGGGAAAGAAAAGTTCTTTCCCGTGGTGGAAGAATTGAAACCGAGAGGTTTCAAGGAGAGATAGATTTGCTAGCCTGCGAATCAAATCTGTCTCGACGCGAGATTCCTACAGGGCGGACATTAGTAAAACAAAACAGGTTCAATACCTGTTTTGTTTTATCTATTTCGCCCGAGTGTCCTTCCGAAGCTTTACGCGAAGGAGGACAGGGCGGACTGCGTCACGCCGTAGGCATGACTTCGTCCTGCCGAAGGCGGACCAACAAACTAAAACCCGCCTCTTTGGCGGGTTTTAGTTTGTTATGAGACGATCTCAATTCGTATCTGTTTAATTCCGAATTCAAGAGCTGATTGTCTTTCCGGGAACCATATGTCTACCCGCTGTAAATATCTTTTATTCATTCTGTCCTCAACGATGAATATCTTGTCGCCGTATAAGTCAGGTATTTTTACGGCAGTGCCGAAAGGCAGGAAGTTCGCCGCTATAACGCCGTCTCTCACATAAGTCTGCGAAGCCGTTATGAACGGGGTATCGTCAGTCTGGTCAATGGTGGAAGAGTAAGCCGTCGCTGTAACTACATATTCCCTTATGGGAATGGGAGCGGCCTTGGTCTTTGTAGGTACTGTCGGATTTTGGGACTCAAGAACCGCAGTTTCTTGTATATCCGGATTTGACGGCTTGCCGGTCTTGCTGATGCTTTTGTAAACGTTTCCGAACGTCCACTCGGTATTTTGACCGGTTGCCCAATCGAATAATCCCGCGTTGGCATCCGCGCCGCTTGAGAGTACTAATATTTGAATAAAAAGAACTATACTTAATTTCAATTTTTTATTCATATTTTTGTTCTTATAAAGGCCAGTTAGAACCCAATTTGGGTACAAAAAAACGGCTTAGCAAGCCATTCCTTTATACTTAGACCTTTATTAAGATTACCCGTTAAGTATAGCAAATCTAGCCTAGAAAGTCAAGGCTTCATAATTGCCTGATTTTCTGGTTTAAATTCATGGTTTTCTTGCCATTTCAACAATTTATGGCGGACTGATTCTGAATAATCTTGTTTTTCTTTTTTTGCCATGATAATATTCTACCACTGCTTTCATGGCGGATACTGGAGTTCCGCTGTCTGCTCCTGCGGAATTTTGTATACCGTTGGGGGCAGACACCCGGTACTTCCATTTTATTTGAAATATAGGAGGAGATAATGACGAAAAATAAGCTTTTATGGTTGGAGACATTGTTGAAATGCAATAAAGAGGAACCGTCAAAGCAAGACCACAACAACTTGCAACAAGAAATATGTGAAGAAGAGGAGAATGCAATTATCATAGAAACCGAGGTTGCAAAAGGACAGCCATAATGTAGGTTTCAAAATGAGTTATAAGTATAAGTAAGAGTACCGCAATTCCCGGATGTAAACCGGGATTTTAATTTATTACGATTGAGGTATTGCGTTACGAATAATATCGTCATCTTCGAAAAGCGGTTCCAGCGCGAAACCAAGCTGTTCAGCCGCCCATCCGGTTTCTTCCCGCTTTTCTTCTGCGGTCTTATTTTTATTTTGCTTGAGGGACATATATCGCCTTCTTTCTATATTTGGGTTTATCCGTTTTTAAATCGGCGAGCATTTCCGCGTACTCCAACGCTTTTCTATTCTTTTCATCAAGAAGAGCGTCTGTTGACTGCGGCGAGGCAAGCAGTCCTGTTCCTTTGCGGATGTGCTGCGTTTGATAAGAAGAAGGAACGCGTATTAAAACCGGGAAGAGAGGTATATGCGGGTTTTTTACGCGGTGCTCTTTGACATTTGCCACAAGATCCCATGCGTCTTCGTCAATTTCAGTTACCGATGGAAACGGATAGAGTATTTCTATGCTGACAACCGCCAGAGGGTTATTATTTGTTTTAAACTGGGTGGCAAGCAATATCTCTTTACCGTCCGGCGTTATGCCGGTCGCATAACCATCGGTGCCTTTTTTCATATCATCCGACACGCTCGGTTTATGCGTGCGCCATCCCCGTTCTTCAAGAATTTGCGACGCGGTTACCGCGTGTTCAATACCATATTCACGACTTGTAGCGATGCCCGGGTCATTAGTCAATCGGTACGATATATTTTCATATGCTTTCCAGTAGCGCTGCATTATCGCGTCAAGATCAGGCAGAGTCCTATTCCGTATTATGAAACGCGTCAAATTTTGTTGAAATTCTATGGTTTCCCGAAGTTGGGAAAGATTTTGTTCATTTGTAAGATGTGAGCGGCCTCCTATTGTATTTTGAGTTATTAAATCTCGCGTAATAAGCGAATGTATGCCGTAGAGCAAACGAACATCCGTGTCGGATTGCCGGCGTCCATCGGACTTTTTAATTTCTTCATCTGATTTTTTGGCAAATAATTCCGCCGCGCGAATGCGGTAGTCCAGGTTATTTTTAAAATCAGCCGGATTTATGTTCGGTTGAAAAGAGCGCGCGAATTCTTCAAAACTGCCAACTGCTTGCTCAAGATTCTCGCGCCGCGCCGCTTCCGGTGTAGCGGGTTGCGATTCTTTGAGAATGCCAAACTCCGGTATTCCTTCTTTGCCTGGTTTCATAAGGAAATTATACTATATTTTTTGCTTTATGCAGTAGGTCTTATATCAATAATGTCCGGGGGGGGGGGTTGTTTTAAAGCATTTTTGTTGCTTTTTTCGTTTCAGTAGTTTTAACAACTGATTTCAAGGAGGAAGAAAATGCCGTTAGAAATGTGTCCTTATTGTAACGAGAAGGTAATGTTTCCCTATGGAAGAAAGGTCCCTTGTCCGCAATGCGGCGAAAAGGTTAATGTATTTGATGATGAACATCCTTTAGAGAAAAAACCTGTTGCCGGTGGTTATAGTGTAAGCTCGCTTTCCGAGTATACTCCAAGGAGTACAGAGTTGCATGAAGGCTATGCCGGAAATATCGCGCCCTCAACCGGCATCACCTATAAACACATCGGGGGACTAGACGAAGTCGCTATGGAGCTTGACCTTATCGTCAATGGTTCTAAAAAGTATCCGGAGCTTTGGACGCGCTTGGGACGCAAGTCAACGCGCGGAATACTTCTTAGCGGTCCGCCCGGTTGCGGGAAAACACTTTTGGCGCAGGCTGTTGCCAATGAAACCGGCAGAGAGGTCTGCCTTGTGCAGGGAGCGGAAATTAAAGGGTGGCGGCAAGGAGCATCGGAAGGCAATCTTGTGAGCGCCTTTCAATCGGTACAGCCGAACGGCGTCCTTATTATTGATGAAATTGATGCCATTGGCGGAAAAAGAGAGCAGATGGTGAACGAGACCAATACGAGCATTGTAAGCACGCTCTGCTCACTTCTTGACGGCGCGAAAAGTAAAGATAATGTTACCGTGATTGCGACGACCAATAAGCCGCACATGTTGGATAATGCCCTACGCCGTCCCGGACGCTTTGATGTAGAGATATATGTCTTGCCGCCTGATATTGCCGGCCGTGGCCAGATTTTTGCCATTCATCTCGCGGATATGCCGCTCGACCGGGATATTAATATTGATGCTCTTGCAAAGCGAGCTCACGGATTTACCGGAGCGGATATTGCCGGCGTGTGCGCTCATGTGAATCAAAAACTGCTCAAATGCGCAGTGGAAAAAATTAGAAAAGGAGCTACGCAAGAAGAAATTATCAAAGATTTGGTTGTTACCCAGGCAGAGTTTTGCCGGATTATAGATGATACCGCCCCTTCCTTGCTTCGTGAAGATTATGTTGAAGTTTCCAAAGTGAGTTGGGAGGATATTGGAGGACTTGACGAGATTAAGCAGGAACTGCAAAGAATAGTCGTTTGGCCGCTTAAGTACAAAGAAGAGATGAAAATACTGAAATTGCGTCAGCCAAAGGGAATCTTACTCTATGGCCCGCCCGGTTGCGGGAAAACACTCATTGCCAAAGCTATGGCGCATGAGAGCGGATATAATTTTCTGATCGTGAACGGACCGGCGTTGCTTAGCAAATGGGTTGGCAGCACCGAGGAGGCGATTCGCGACCTTTTTTGGAAAGCGCGAATGGTCAAACCCTGCGTCATATTTTTTGATGAGATAGAAGCTATTGCTCCGGCGCGGGGCAGAACATCGGGGAGTGATGTGACGGACAGAGCCGTCAGCCAGTTACTGGCGGAAATTGATGGCATGGGTGTCATTCAGGATGTTTTCGTCATGGCGGCAACTAATCGTCCGGACCTTGTTGACTCAGCGCTCCTGCGGCCCGGAAGATTAGACCTACAGTTTGAGGTATCTTTGCCGGATAAAACTGCCAGGATAAATATTTTTGAGATCCATCTCAATGGAATGCCGCTTGGAAATACAGACCTTGCTGAACTCATAGAGTTAACCGATAAATTCAGCGGAGCAGAGATTGAATGGACATGCTCCACTGCAAAGAGAAAGGCGCTGGAACGCTACATAGCGTCCAAGAATGGGAAAGGCGAATTAATTCTGGACCAGGATGATTTTATAAGCGCTATAGATGAAGTCAGCAAAAGAATATATTAAAAT
>JBBTTJ010000083.1:0-3454 GCA_038064315.1 Patescibacteria group bacterium
TTAAAAGGCTTGGCATTGTCGGCAAGGCTCCGAGAGGCGCGATTGCTTATAAGTTTTCTCCGAAAGAGGCGGAAACGGCGGTTGAAGACATTGTGGTCCAGGTCGGAAGAACCGGCGTTCTTACTCCGGTGGCGAAATTAAAACCCGTAAACATAGGCGGGACGACTGTCTCCAGGGCGACTCTGCATAACTTGGATGAGATAAGACGGCTTGGGATTAAAATAGGGGATACGGTCATAGTCGGCCGGGCCGGCGATGTTATACCGGATGTCAGAAATGTCCTGAAAGATTTGAGAAATGGAAAAGAAAAGGAATTTCATATGCCAAAAAAATGCCCCGTCTGCGGAGAGCCCATAGAAGGCCCCGCCCAAAGGGCGAGGCTCGCCCCAACAAAGGGGCGGCAGGTTGCTTTCAAATGCGTGAATAAAAACTGTCCGGCCGTAAAAAGAGAAGCGATATATCATTTTGTTTCTAAAAAAGCGTTTGACATTGACGGCATCGGTCCCAAAATAATAGACCAGCTGATGGACGCGGCCATCATACACGACGCGGCTGATCTTTTTACGCTTAAAAAGGAAGATTTGCTTAATCTTGAAAGATTCGCGGAAAAGTCGGCTTATAATACTATAAATGCGATTCAAAAAAAGAAGAATGTCCATTTAGACAAATTCATATATGCTTTGGGCATAGATCATGTGGGAGAAGAAACGGCGTTTCTGCTTGCCAAAAAATTCAAAAAAATGGACAATCTTAAAAACGCTTCTTTGGAAGAGTTGCGCTCTCTTCCCGATGTCGGCCCCATAGTCGCTGAAAGCATCTATTCCTGGTTCCAGAAAAAATATAACCAAAATCTTATAAATAATTTTGGAAAAGCTGGCGTAAAGATATTGGAAGAAAAAACTTCGGTAAAATCCGAAAAGCTCGCCGGAAAGACTTTCGTTATTACCGGTTCGTTTGAGACGCTGGGCAGAGACGAAGCCAAATATCGTGTCAGAGACCTGGGCGGGGATATTTCTTCATCCGTTTCCCAAAATACCGATTATGTGGTCGTCGGTTCCGAGCCGGGTTCAAAGTACGACAAAGCCAAAAAAATGGGAGTAAAAACGATAGACGAAAAAGAATTTTTAAAAATGTTAAAATAAATATTATGATTACGGATAAAGAAATAGAACATATTGCTCAACTTACCCGCATTAAATTGGGCGACAAAGAAAAAGAGAAATTCAAAAATGAGCTCTCTTCTATTTTGGGTTATGTTAAGAAACTTAATGAATTGAATACCGACGGAATTGAACCGATATACCAGGTTACCGGACTGGTCAATGCTTTAAGAGCCGATGAGCATAGAAATGACTTTGAAATTAACGAAAAATTAAATGAAAAACTTGTCGGACAGGCGCCGCGGTCGGAAAACAGGTTTGTAAAAATTAAATCTGTTTTCCAAAAATCCTGATGCCTAAAAAATTTGAATTAAATTATACAATTCGCGATATTCAGTCCGGCCTTGGAAAAAAGGAATTTTCGGCTGAAGAAATTTTTGATCACTACCGGGAAAAAATAAGCATGGAAAATGAAAAACTTAATGCCTACCTGTCAGTTTTTCCGAACTCTAAACCCGAAACTCTGAATTCCAAACCGTCGGCTTCGCCGCTTTGGGGGGTTCCGTCGGCCATAAAGGACAATATTCTTATTGACGGAACCGTCTGTACGGCCGGTTCTAAAATACTGAAAAATTATATTTCTGCTTACGATGCCACGGTTATTAAAAAGTTAAGTTCGGCCGGCGCGCAGTTTCTTGGTAAAACAAATCTGGACGAATTCGCAATGGGCGCTTCAACCGAGAACTCCGCTTTCGGACCGACAAAAAATCCTTTGGATGTATCAAGAGTTCCCGGAGGTTCATCCGGAGGTTCGGCGGCCGCGGTCGCCGCGGACCTCGCGGTGTTTGCCCTCGGTTCCGATACCGGCGGTTCCATTCGCCAACCGGCGGCTTTTTGCGGAGTAGTCGGTCTGAAACCGACTTATGGCAGGGTTTCAAGACACGGACTGATAGCCATGGCGTCATCTCTTGATCAGATAGGCCCGATTACCAAGAATGTTTATGATTCGGCATTGGTTATGAATGTAATCGCCGGACATGACAATTTTGATTCCACAATGTCAAAAAAAGAAGTACCCGACTATACCAAAGACATAGATAAGAGCATAAAAGGTCTTAAAGTGGGTGTGCCTAAAGAGTTCTTCAGAGACGGTTTAAGTAATGAAGTTGCTGAAAAAGTAAGAACGGCAATATCAAAGCTGGAAAACATCGGATGTAAAATTGTGGACATATCACTGCCAAATTTTGAATACGCTCTTGCTGTTTATTACATAATTGCTCCTTCGGAAATATCCGCCAATTTGTCCAGATACGACGGGATTCGCTACGGTCATTCTTCAAGAACTTCAGACACTTTGACGGACACTTATTTTGAATCAAGAGCGGAAGGACTCGGTCCGGAACCGAAGAGAAGAATATTTGTGGGCGCTTTTGTTTTATCAGCCGGATATCACGACGCTTATTACTTGAAAGCCCAGAAGGTAAGGCGGCTCATAAAAAACGACTTTGACTCCGCGTTCAAACAAGCGGACATAATAGTCGGACCGGTTTCACCGACAACGGCATTCAAGATAGGGGAGAAAACATCCGACCCTCTTGCCCTTTATCTGGAAGATATCTATACCGTTCCGGTTAATCTCGCCGGTTTGCCGGGAATATCCATACCATGCGGGAACGGTGAAAACAGCGGATTGCCGGTGGGTTTCCAGATGATAGGCAGACAGTTTGACGAAGGGTCGTTGTTAAGAGCGGCATATCAACTGGAAAATAGTTTATAATAATGGAAAACGACGCAGTTTTAAACACTATTGCATCAATATATCGCGTATCTGATTTTCATATCGGTTCTTTCAATTTAGATTTACTGCTTGGAATCTTTTCAGGTCCCGCGGCGATAGGCATTTTCAGCAATCTGAAAATATTAGCCGGAATTCTGTCTTTGATCTTTCTTTCTCTTTTTATAATAAACTTTATAAGAACCGGCAAATTACTGCGCCCTAAATCCGACCTGCTCAATTTGATATTGCCTCCGGAATCGGTGAAAGAAAGTTCTCTCGGTTCAAAATGGGAAGAAATTCAAAAACACCTGAATTCAGTCAAAGAAGCTGAATGGAAATTCGCCGTTATTGAAGCGGACAGTTTGGTTGACAGCATTCTAAAAGCCGGAGGATATTTGGGAGATACTATGGGCGACAGATTAAAAAACATTGATAAATCGCAAATAGTCTCATTGGACGGACTCTGGGAAGCTCATAAAATAAGAAATCGTTTAGCCCATGATGTTAATTATTTTCTCCGTTACGGCGAAGCGAAAAGAGCGATACAACTGTACGAAAAAACTTTGAAAGAACTCAA
>JBBTTJ010000084.1:0-3213 GCA_038064315.1 Patescibacteria group bacterium
ATTTCTTTGTTGCTCCTCCTTGAAGTATATTTCATACATCTTCGTCGTCGCGTCTCGAAATCATTCATTTTTGAGCTTCTCAAGTGATGCTAATTCTAATCCTGCTCCCCTTACGGCAAAAAGTTTGTTTTAAAAACCTACATGTTTTAGAATAAGGTAATGCCTTTTAAACTTAAAAAACTCTGGAAATCGCTTGGGCCGGGTCTTATTACCGGCGCATCCGACGACGATCCGTCAGGAATCATCACTTACGCGGCGGCCGGAGCCCGGCTTGGTTTTACCGCTATATGGACTATGCTCTATACATTGCCGCTTATGATAGTTATTCAGGAAATGAGCGCGCGCATAGGCATATCCTCAAGTTGCGGATTAACCGGAAACATCAAAAAATATTACTCAAAGACATTGCTCTTTTTTATTTCTACGCTCATCGTTGTTTCCAACACATTTAATATAGGAGCCGATGTGTACGGCATGGCTTCGGCGATTGAGCTGCTCACGCCAGGCTCAACGCATCTTTTATCCTGGCTAATAGTGATTTTAATACTCATGCTGATGGTAATACTGCCTTACAAAAAAATAGCCACTATATTTAAGTGGTTGGCCCTTGCGCTATTCGCCTATGTAATCGCCGGATTAATGCTGATAGACAACTGGCCGTTGATACTGAAACATCTGCTTATACCGACTCTGCCTTTCAATAAGGAAGGAATACTTATAATAGTCGCGATTTTAGGCACGACTATTTCTCCGTACATTGCTTTTTGGCAGGCCAGCGAAGAAGCGGAAGAAAGAAAGATTGATAATAACACAGACGGCAAACCGATCGTATGCGAATACAGGATAGTAACCAAAAACGAATTGAGAAAAACCGTGAGCGACACAAGGATCGGCATGTTCTTCTCTAATTTCATAGGATTTTTTATAATCGCTCTTACTGCATCGGCGCTTTTTAACGCCGGCATAAATAATGTAGAAAACGTCAAAGATATCGCCGAAGCGTTGCGTCCTTTGGCCGGTGATTATGCTTATTTGTTATTCACAATTGGGGTAATAAGCGCCGGACTTCTCGCCATTCCAATATTGGCCGGCTCTTCGGCATATGTGATGTCGGAGATATTCGGCTGGTCAAGCGGCCTTGATCAGCCATTCTCAAAAGCAAAGGAATTTTACGCAGTTATTATAATTTCTACGATACTTGGAATGACCATACCTTACTTCGGAATAAGCGCCGTCAAAGCCCTCATATGGACTGCAATAATTCACGGCATAGTCGCTCCGTTCCTTATAGCAATACTGCTTCACATGGCCAACAATCCGGCCATAGTCGGTCCGAATGTTAATAAAAAAGTGACTAATTTTATAGGATATCTGACCCTTGTTATTATGAGCTTGGCTGTAATAGTATTGTTTATAACCAACACGCCGCTATTTTCATGATCAAGATTTTAAACACCCTGTCCGGACAAAAAGAAGAATTCATTCCCCTCAAAAACAGGAGGGTGAATATGTTCGTTTGCGGTCCGACCGTTTACGATTACATTCATATCGGCAATGCTCGTACTTTTGTTTTCTTTGATGTGGTATCAAAATATCTCCGCCATAAGGGATATGCCGTTGATTATATACAAAACATAACCGACATAGACGACAAAATAATTCAGCGCGCAAATGAGAACGGCCGGGATTCTTTGGAATGGGCCAGAGAATATGAAGATAAATTCCTGAAAGACATTGAAAATATTGGTATTACCGGCGTCAGCAAGTACGCGCGGGCTACCGAGCATATTGAACAAATGGTAAAACAAATCAAGACGCTTATAAGCAAAGGCCATGCATATTTTATTGAAGGCGAAGGATATTACTTTGACCTAAAGACATTTCCTGAATACGGCAAACTCTCAAAACGCACAGTCCAAATGGCGGACGACGGCATCAGCCGCATAGATGAAAGCGATAAAAAAAGAAATACGGGCGACTTTGCGCTCTGGAAACTATCAAAGCCAAATGAACCGGCGTGGGATACGGAATTAGGCAAAGGCAGGCCAGGTTGGCATATTGAGGATACCGCTATTACAGAACATTATTTCGGCCCCCAATATGAAATTCACGGAGGAGGACAGGATTTGATATTCCCCCACCATGAAGCAGAAATAACCCAGCAGGAAGCGGCCTCCGGTAAAAGCCCTTTCGTCAAATACTGGATACATGTTGCTTTTCTGGTAAATAAAGAACGGAAAATGTCAAAAACACTTGGTAATTTTGATACAGTCCGTGATCTTCTCAAAAAATATCCAAAAGAAGTATTGAGATTCTATCTTCTTAGCGGATACTATCGCTCACCCCTTGATTACAACGACAAAATATTCCAACAATCAGAAGCAGGCATAAGAAGAATATATGAGTTTATCCAAAAGTTAAATCTGGCAACCGGAGACGGTAAAGAAAATATTGAAGAAAGGGTTGAAAAATTAAGACAGGAATTTCAAGAAGCAATGGATGATGATTTTAACACTCCGCAAGCATTCGCCTCTATTTTTGACCTCATAAGAGACCTGAACGTTTCTCTATCCGATAATTCTTTGGATAAAAACAGTATTAAAAAAGTAAAAGAATTAATGAAAGAAGCCGACTCAATACTTGGAATAATCCCTCTCAAGCAAGAAGAATTTCCAAATGAAGTTTTAGAATTAGTTGAAAAAAGGGAGAAATTCAGAAAAGATAAGAACTGGAAAGAAGCGGATAACATAAGAACCGGAATACAAGAATTGGGCTATAAAGTTGAAGATACTGTTTACGGACCTCTAATCCACAGTTAATCAACCTTAAATTATCTCGCGGTGAAAGTTTGAGATATACTTTTGTGTATGGAGTCAATTGACCGAAACAAACTTCCTCCGCAGAACATTGAAGCTGAAAAATCAATTTTGGGTTCTCTTATAATAGACCGTGAAGCAATTAACAAAGTCGCCGATTTCCTGCGGCCGGAAGATTTCTACAACAGAAGCCACCAGAATATTTATAAAGCGGTATTTGCCTTGTTTGAAAGAAAAGAACCTATAGATATTTTAAGCATTTCCAATAAACTCCAGGAAATGAAAGTATCGGACGAGACCGGCGGAATCAGCTACATTTCGTCTTTAGCCGATTCGGTGCCGACATCAGCCCACATAAACTCCTACGCGAAAATAGTCCAGAAAAAGAAAATGCTCC
>JBBTTJ010000085.1:0-1299 GCA_038064315.1 Patescibacteria group bacterium
CCTAAAGCGCCCTGCGCCAAGGGGAGATTAATTTGCGAAAAATACAAAACAGACATTATTACCGTTAAGAAAGTGATTATTTTTACTAAGGTCATAAAGTTATTATACAAATTAGTTTATTATTTCAAAATCACTTGAATAGTTGAACAGGGTTTCCTCGGAGCCGAATATAATTATTGAATATCGGCCCGGCTGAAGATTGCCGTCAGTTGTGCCTCTTTGAATGTCCGGTGTAACCGCTGTGCCGCTATTCCAGGTATAATTGCCGATGTTCGGGATATTTTTAGCTATGTACCAGAAATCTCCTTTTTTGCCGCTTTCTCCCTTGCCTAAAATAATATTGACGGGAAAATTAAGGTTTTCCGATTCCCATGTAATCTGATAATTTTCACCGAGCTTAATCTTAGCGCTTGATATGGCGACATTTTTTATGGAAGGAACGCTCCCCTCTTTAATTGCAATTAAAACATAATCATCCGCGTAGTTGTCGTCTTTGTCGTAGCATAAAATTTCGGGGACTATATTCTTCAGGTCCGACCGCGTCGTATTGCGGCCGTAAAAAGACAAACTTCCCTGCGTGGGCAGATTCTCCCTGTCAACTCCCCCGTCAAGCAAGGCGATATAATGCATACTGGAGCATCTGACCGCGTTTTGCGATGTCCAGCTGATATTTAAAATTGAATTCCATTCTATCGGGCCTGGATTGTCGGAGCCGTTAATTTTTATATCAACGGTTATAGCCGAGGAAGGAGCGGGAACTTTAAAAGAGTAATCCGGCAACTGGTTTAATGAAGTATATGGAGAGCCGATACTATACCAATTGAATTCGTTGGAATTTATGCAGAACACCTTTTTAAAAAAATCGGCGTCTTCGGCAACGGCCGCGGTTCCTTCCACATTTAACCAGCGCAGAGCCCCTTCGTCTTCACCCGTCAATTCCAATGCGTAAACTTTCTTGTCGTTATTCTCGCAATTTCTGAATAAGGAAGATGTTTTGAACGAATCTCTCGCTTCCTGGCTGACCACTTTTACATTTTTAAATCCTCCCAAATGTCCGTAAAAATTAAAAATTACCGGATTTAAAAATAATCTTTTGTAGCCGTGCTCGTTAATTATGTATATGTCGTTGTCTTTGTCGGAACGGATGAGGTCTCCCTCATTAAGTCCGAACTGGTCCGGCGCGGAAAATGGTTCTCCGGCCGGTATTAAAAAAGATAAAATCAGCAATAGCGGAGCCAACAACAAAGACCATTTCTTTTTCATTCCCTCCATTGTACTAAATATTTGATTTGTTGGTAA
>JBBTTJ010000086.1:0-5093 GCA_038064315.1 Patescibacteria group bacterium
TTTGATCGTCCGCCATGAGAAGAGTATAAAGCCATAAAGTTATAAAGTTCTTAAAATTAACTTTATAAACCTGATGAACTTGATGAACTTTTAACCCTTTAATTCTATCACAGCCAATGAAACAAGTTGTGTACAATTATAAAAAGCGCCGTATCTTATTCTTATTAATATTTACACAAAACACTGTATAAATATTAATAAGAATAAGATACTAAACAGAGCATGTGACATTAGGCATCAAGTAATTATCATTATTTAGACAGTGTTTTGTCTAAATAATGATAATTACTTGATGCCACTGATTAAAAAGAACCCGCAAGGCGGGTTCTTTTTGTGTGATAGAAATTTTGAGTGTTTTCCTATCTCATTGGCTTCATTGTCAGCGAGATCTTTCCCGTCATATCATCCATGCTTTTTACCCAAACATGGATTTTTTGGCCCATTTTGAGAATATCCGTAACTTTATTGACCCGCTGTTCGCTCATTTCGGATATGTGCACCATGCCGTCTTTGCCGGGCATTATTTCCACAAACGCTCCGAAGTCCTTGATGCTGACGACTATGCCGTCAAATTCGTCGCCAGGTTTGGGTTCGTATGTTACTTCCCGTATAAGCGACAAGGCCTTGGACATTCCCTCGGAGGTTAAAGAAGTGACGAATACCGAACCATCATCCTCTATGTCTATTTCCGCCCCGGTTCTTTCAATAATTTCGTTTATAATCTTTCCGCCGGGACCAATCAGAGCCCCGATCTTAGACGGGTTTATTTTTATTATTTCAATTCTGGGAGCGTGAGGAGACAAATCGGAGCGGTGAGAAGAAATGGCTTTTTCCATAACTTCAAGTATTTCCAAACGCGCCTTTTTGGCTTGCTCAAGGGCTTTTTCGGCTATTTCAACAGTTATGCCCTCAACTTTAACATCCATCTGTATTCCAGTAACGCCGTCTTTCGTGCCGGCGACTTTCAAGTCCATGTCGCCGTGGTGGTCCTCCGGCCCCTGTATGTCTGTCAGTATTTTGTACTTTTCGCCTTTTTCATCAAACATCAAACCCATGGCAATTCCAGCGGCGGGGGATTTTATAGGCACGCCGCCGTCCATCAACGCCAGCGAGGAGCCGCAAACTGAAGCCATTGAAGAAGAGCCGTTTGAAGATAGTATTTCGGAAGCAAGCCGGATGGTATAAGGAAAACTGTCTTTATCAGGCACTATAGGCCTAAGAGACCGCTCCGCCAAAGCGCCATGTCCGATATCTCTTCTTCCATTGCCGCCCAGACGGCCGACTTCTCCCACGCTGTAAGGCGGAAAAATATAATGATGCATAAATCTCTTTTTGGTAAGCGCTATTTCCATGGTTTCTATCCATTGTTCAAATCCCGGCGCGGCAAGCGTGAGTATAGACAACGCCTGGGTAGTGCCTCTGTTAAAAAGGCCTGAACCGTGAGTGCGGGGGATAATCCCAACTTCGGAGCTTAAATTCCTCAATTGATCCAGTTTTCTGCCGTCCGGCCGTTTGTCTGATTCAAGAATGTTCCTGTGAACTATCCGGTCTATTTCTTCTTCAAAGATGACACTGGCTTCATTGATCTTCTTATCTAATTCATGGCTTTCTTTAAATTCTTCTTTCAGATGTTCAATTAATTCTGATTTAATTTGCCCCAATCCTTCGTAAAACTCCGTTTTGGTTTTTCCTGGAGCGTAGAGAGCTTTTTCAAGCTTGGATTCGCTGAAACTTCTGACAATCGCGGCAAGCGACTCATCACGGCTGGCTAACTCCAGCTCTTTCTTTTTGGGAATCATTTCTTTAACTATCTTATTCTGAAATTTTATTAACGCCTGAAACTCCTTGAATCCCGCCGCTATCGCCCCGGCTATTTCTTTCTCCGGAACGATATTCGCTCCGGCCTCAATCATGTTTATCTTGTCTTCAGTGCCGGCTACGATGATATCAAAATCGCTTTCGGATCTTTCTTTATATGTCGGATTAAAGACAAGTTTGCCGTCTATTCTTCCGACTCTTACACCGGCAACCGGTCCGTCAAATGGAATATCTGATGTCATTAACGCCAAAGAAGCGCCAAAAAGCGCCGGTATATCGGGGTCGTTCACTCCGTCAAACGACAAGATAGTTGCCACTACCTGCATTTCATTTCTGATATTTTGGTTAAATCTCGGACGAATGGTCCTGTCTATGACTCTGGCTGAAAGTATTGCCTCATCAGAAGGCCGAGTTTCTTTTTTTACCCATTTTGAGCCGTTTATTTTGCCCGCCGCGTAGTATTTTTCCTCGTAGTCAACCATTAACGGCATATAGTCCGTGTTCTTGGTATGCTCCGACATCGTGGCGTTTATCAGAACGGTTGTTTCGCCGTACTGAATACGGCATGTGCTGTTGGCTTGTCCGCCAAGACGGCCGAATTCAACCATAAGCGGCTTTCCCGCAAAATCTTCTTTATATGTTTTTATTTCCATCTAAAAATTTTATATACGCTAAGGTATTTTATACTTATCATTATTTACACAAAACACTGTATAAATAATGATAAGTATAAAATACCAAGTAGGACATAGAGTATTAAATGTTGTGTAATTAGTACTATTTTATACGGTGTATAGAGTATCAAACATTGTGTAATTAGTATTATTTTATACAGTGTTTTGTATAAAATAATACTAATTACACAATGTTACTTAACTTATGAAAATGACAAAAGGGGACAAAGAAGTCCCTGAATATATTAGGGTGAGAGTAACAACGACCCGTTGCCAAACGGTGATTTTGGCCATAAAGTTCGTTTTTCAAACACTATGGCCAAAGCCCCATATTCTTTTGTTCCTCACAACCCCCAGTATATTTGTCAAATTAATTCTGGCTGGATACTATCATATCCTAAAATAAAATTCAAATTCTCAAAATGAAAAACGCTTGTGTCAGCGCTTTTCATTTACAGCTTATCATGCCGGTTATTTAGAATTTATTCTTAATTTCTGGACCTGTTTTTTAATAAAATCTTTTCTTTTGACACAATAAATTAATATGATATAATCTCCAAAGTTCTTATATACTAAATAAAGGAGATTTGATTATGGGTCTTATTGATGAATTTGTTAAGTTTATCTTTAGAGAGAGTAAGACGGAACATACTTATCGGCAAGACAGATATAGCGGTGATAAAAAAACCGGTAAACACGAGCATACATGGTCCAAAACAACAGCCGGTCGAGGCGGCCAGCACAAGGAGGGTTGGTCTGGCTCAAATTATCCCCGAAAAAAACGGCATTAAAAATTACGGCTTAGCTGAAAATGCTAAGCCGTTCTTTTTCATCAAGATATTTCTTGGTCAATTCGGTATAATCCTCAAGAATTTCATTAAGCGAAGTACTGGAATCATCAATTATGTAAGAATTGACCATGAATAAAAAGCTTTGAAGCGAATCGTCAGAATCCTCGCCAAGATGATATTTATTAATTAACTTTTGATAAATATCATCAGCTTCATCCCGTTGACCTTTCTGTAAAAACTTAACAAGCGGAGCAACTTCAAATAAAAATTTTTTAATATCTTCGTTCATCGTTCATGAAGATTTCTCGTCTAGTCCCCCTTTTTTAATAAAATCTTTTCTTTTGCTTCCTCTAAATCAATAAAATTGTTGGCTACTGCCATTGTTTTCGCGCTGGTGCTTCTGTCAAATCCGACTACTTCAACGATAACACCGCTGAATTTTAAATATTCCAGAAGCGGCTCGTAATCTCCGTCTCCCGAGACAATTACCACAACATCCAGTTGCTTGGACAAGCTAATAGCGTCAATGGCTACGCCAACATCCCAGTCGCCCTTTTTCATGCCGCCAGGGAATATCTGCAGGTCTTTGGATTTTAGTTCAAAACCGGCTTTTTCCAAAGCGTCGAAAAACGCCTTTTCTTCCTCGGTATCAGATTTAACGACATACGCCACGGCTCTCACCAGCTCTCTGCCGGCAGTGGCTATTTTCAAAAGTTCTCTGAAATTAACCCTGCTTTTATAGAGATTCTTGGCAGAGTGGTACATGTTGCTGACATCAACAAACACCCCGACCCTGTGATTCTTTCTTTGTGGAACTGTAATTTTATTCATTATTTCAAACCAAGTTTTTTAATGACAACACTGTGTCTTTTGGGATACTCGCGCTTAAGATAGTCAAGCAGACGCCTTCTCTTGGCAACCATTTTTAAAAGGCCAAGCCGGGAACTATTGTCCTTTTTGTGCTTTTTAAGATGTTTGGCGAGCTGGTCGATCTCTTCAGAGAACAGGGCAATCTGCGCCTCGGCAGACCCTGTGTCTTTTTCATGTATCCTGACTTTCTCCAGAACCTTTGATTTTTGTTTTGGGCTTAACATATTTTCTTGCCTGTTCCTAAGTTCATCACCGAGAAACCGCAGTTAATTAATACACCCGCAAGTATACCAAAATCTGCGAAAATTGCAATGGCGGAATAAAAAATTAAAAGAGGCGCTATTCGCGCCATACATTCGTAGTGCTCTACTCAGTATTTCGTCGTCGCCACTCCTCAATTATGACTTCCGGGGAACAAAGTTTAGTCAGAGATGCCAAAGAACACATTTGGGGGATATTCCATCCTCTCCGTATAGTTAAAATTATAATTAAAATAATAAAGCATCAAAGCCAACACGATGCCAAAACATATTATGATCAGCGGAGGTAATATTCTGTATAAACCTTCTCTATCTTTATCATTTGCCATATTAATCTCCCGTTTTTAAACACTTATTTTCCAGGGCAGTATCTTTATCTTTGTTTGCAATAATTTCCGCGATCTTGCAAACAAGTACTTTCTTTTGTTGATTAAAAAGTCCATATGCATGAAAATCTGCGATGATATTATCCACAAATTTCTCTTTTTCACTTTTGACAAGACGACGATTACCAAGCCCGGATATGTTATGGGATATGTGATGACCAATAATCGTTCTTGCAATCTCATAACGCCTGCCAACGACAACCGCCGGTGGACGCTCAAAGTAATCCCCCCATCCCAAAGCATCAGCATTATGAAGGTTGACGATAATATCATTTGTATAAGCGCTTTTAAGGC
>JBBTTJ010000087.1:0-9279 GCA_038064315.1 Patescibacteria group bacterium
TCAATTTTTTTCTTAACATCAGAATAAAAAAGCTTGCGATAGCCGTCCTTATGAATTTCGTTATCGGAATTAACAAGTTTCTGAAAATTATCCCAGTTAAATTTTGAATCGATCGGAAGCAAAATATCATTGGGTAAACGCAAAACCGCGTCCACCGCCTCGCCGGAGCCGAAATAATGCTGAATGGAATACCTGTCTTTGGGAAAGTATTGAGCCAACGACGCCTCCAAAGACATCTCACCCCACTGTCCCCGCAATTTGGGATTTCTGAACAAGTCCTGGAAAGAAACCACACTTTTTACAGAATCGTGCATTCCTTTCAATCCTTCATGCAATTGGGTCATGCCTTGGGTAAAATTCTGTACCTGCTGATTGACGGTAAGAGTTGCCCTTTCCGATGCCTGACGGGATCTTTCCATCTGCTCGCTAACGACCTGCGCCAGAGAATCCATTCTTTGGTGAAGTACGACATAATTCTCATCGGGTTCGTCTTTCCTTCTTGATTTAACGGACAAATACAAATTTATTCCCAGCATTATGAGAATAGAAACAGAAACGGCAATTATCAGAACAATTATCGGATCAACCATATGACTTATCATATCCCATCAGTCCTATTTTTGGCAACAAAAAATATTAAGAAAGAGTTTCTTTTTCGCGATGGAAAATTTTCCAGGCAGATATGCCAAACAAGACAAACCCAACAGGCGTGGTGATAAAAAATACGATAAAGTTTGTTGGAAACAGTATGATTACTGCGCGCCCTGTTCTCGCGCAAAAAACGCTTTTGTGCTCGCGAGCACCTCTTGCCAAAACAACATGTCTTCTTTTGTGAGATAACTGGGACCGAACCAGGCGATATATGAGACACCGTTGTTTTTTGCTATTTCTATCATGTCCGCCAATTCGACGGCAGTCGGTTTTTTGCTTTGCACGGTTGAAACACCCATCCCTTCCGTACCCAAGTCGTCATAAGAAAATGCCTGCAATGCTATAAAAATCGGCTTGCCGGCCGCGTTTTCTTTGAGCCATTTCAAATAATCGGACAGCAGTGCCTTATAATCCGTTGCAAGTTTGCCTTTCGTATACGGAGTACTCAACAAAGCAACATTGGTGGGGATAGGATACACATCGAATCCTATGACATCCGCATAGAGGTTATATTTTTTTATCTCACTAAAATAATAATTCGCTTCTGTGCTGTCAGCTGGCGCGGGAAGAGGGGCCTGCACCATAAATACGGGGAGAGACGGATCCACCTCTTTGACACGTTTATACAATAAACGCGGCGCTTCAAGAGGAATCCTGTTCCACACAGGTTCATCATAGCTTAGCACCCCCATAACCGAATTCCGTCCGACGCATGCCAACAATTGCTTTAACGGATCCTGATCTATAGGTGGCATATTACCGGGTGTATAAAGAACGTCTGCCGGTATAAGTAGCTGTATCTGATTCTCGCGCAAGGCTTTGAGCGACGGCATGTCAGCGGTGCAGGGCGGCAAGAAATCCGCTTCGTATCCAAGCGATTTCGGTTCGGGGACTTCTTGATACAGAAAAGATCCAAGGAACCCGTTAATGCCTGCTTCTTTCAATTCCTTAAAAATGACATTGTAATCGCGGGTTTCTGCCAACGGCCGCGGAATGCCGACAGTAACGAACTCTATGTTCTTATTTTGACGGAGCTTCGATTTTTTTTCTTCACGGAATGACAAAAGAAAAAAGCCGCCGAGAATGACGATAATCACGATCAAACCTGTTATTCTTCTGTTGTTCAAGAGAGTATTTTAAAAAAATATACTTGTGCCGTAATTATACACTAATAAATATAGCAAAAAGAAAAAGAGTTGCCATCTTGCGACAGCAACCCCGTGATTTGCCCTTGAACACTCTGTCAGGCATGCCCGAGTTCGCGAAACGTCTCTTGTGTGAGCCGTGCCACAAAGGTTGGCCAGATTTTGCCCCGGCCAACATGTGGATAATTCGAGTGAAGCGAACTTCGTGGAATATTCACGGCTTCAAGTGCCTCAAGGAACTTGTTGTGGTAGTCCGCGATAACGGAGATAGGAGAGTTGCCGTGGCTCTCGCTGAAACCTCCGGGGCCGAACCCTGCAATAAGCGGTTTGTCCTCGCTCTTGGTTGACTGCTCCGCACCGAAGACAACTAAATTGTCCAGGCGAAGTTGGTTAAGTTCAGGACTCCACATAAGTGTTAGTCCTCGCTTCGTGAGTTCCTGTTCGAGCTTCTTTTTAAGTTCTTGGACTTTCATAACTCGCCTCCTTATTTGGTTTTCGAGGTACAATATTGAGTCAAACACCAGCTTGACCCTCCTCATTACGAAAATTACAGCAAAACAAAGCGAAACACAAGATCTCAAACAAAAAACAGAAGTTCCCCAGAATTTCTGCAACAAACTAATATTAAAAAATTTTCTTCTCCTAAAAGCAGAATTGCCAACTGGTTTTTTCGCCCAAAATTCAATACAAATTGACCGCCGAGCGACTTGTGGTGAGCACAGAGACTTGCAATACTCTCGGCCCGGGCAATCCTCCGCGCCACGTCTCCCTCAAGCGCGCGCCGAGACCTTTCCAACATCCGCTCGATGAAAGCGGTTTCTTCTGTGTCCATTTTCTCCTCCTTCAAGAATTTTCTACGGCCGGTTTGATCTAAATTTCTGGCTACTGCTTTTGTCTCGTTATAACCATAATTAGGAACAAATTAGCAGATGCCCTGCTTCGCGTAAAGCTACGCAGGACACTTCTACGCAAAATAAAATTCCATATAATATGGAATTTTATTTTCTAAAATCTTCTAGTGCTGCGCACTTCGAAGCTTTAGCGTAGAAGTGGACCGTGCGAGAATCGAACTCGCGTCTCCCGGATGCAAACCGGGTGCTCTGCCCCTAAGCTAACGGCCCAAATATGATGTATTGTTTCATCTTTTTTTAGATATCCGTGTAATTAAAACCCCGACAAAATTAACAAGGAAACCGGCGAAAATAGTTAGGTGTAAAGAAGTAATAAGGCCTTCCGGCGTTTTTATGCCAATATCCAAGTGATGCATCACATCCAAAAATATCCCGACTGCCTCAACTCCGGTTCCAACCAAACTGATTTTAATTCCAGTTTTTAAATTCATGGTGGGCGTGCTAGGAATCGGACCTAGGACCTCTGTCTTATCAGGACAGCGTTCTACCACTGAACTACACGCCCGTAGAATGTAAAAATTACCATATAATAAGGAGTTTAACAACCTATTATCAGATTTTTACTTGTCAAAAAAACAAATATATGGTAACATTCAGGGGTATGGCCGACACTCAAAAACTACAACAAGTGCATACGGCTTTAAAGAAGAAGTTCTCAAATAGAAAATTAGTTTTCGGAATGGGCGCGATTGGCTCAAAAATCGTCCTGGTAACCGATCACCCCGGACAGGACGGCGCAAAAGAAGGAAAGCCCATCGCCGGTGATAACGGCAAACTGCTCAATAAGCTTCTTCGTTCAGCCGGTATAGACGTGAAAAATGTCTATTTTACCAATGTCATCAAATATCATCCTAAAGACAAGAAACCCGCGTCAAAAGAGATCAGATCATATGTCCCTTTCTTGAAAGAAGAAATAAGAATGGTTGGACCAAAAGTGGTGGTTACACTTGGAGACACGGCCTTGAACAGCATAGGGTTAAGACAGCCCTTGAGCAATGTCCATGGTAAGACATTCAATTTTGGAAGCTATACTCTGATTCCGACTTTTCATCCGGAAATGGCGGCTAAAGATCCGGAGATACAGATGCTTTTGGTTGCCGACCTCTCAAAGCTTAAGAAAATTGTAGCTGAAGCGGAGAAAGAGCAAAACAATTAATCCGCGCTATAATTCAGAGACCTCGAACGAACGGCTGACTCCTTTGAAA
The DNA here is from genome assembly GCA_038064315.1 of Patescibacteria group bacterium. Lineage (GTDB taxonomy): Bacteria > Patescibacteriota > Minisyncoccia > 2-02-FULL-40-12 > GWA2-44-9 > 2-01-FULL-43-22. Next base: position 3,913 of record JBBTTJ010000087.1, read on the forward strand.
TTACCCACGGTACGATAATTGAGAGTTTCCCCGACCGGACAAACTGACAAGCTGCCGCCTCTGTATATTTGATAAGTGGAACCGTTTGCCATTACCGGCTGGGCCAGCGACGGGCTCTTATCTCTGTTGTTGTACAAACACCATTCCATGGCGCTGTCGGCGGCATATAACGCACCGATGGAGTTAGCGACTTCGGTTATTGTTCTTATTCGCGGTATAAATATCCTGGTCAAAGTTAAAGTTATGGCAAGTATTGCTGAAAGCATCAATAAAGTAAAAATAATTATTGAACCCCTGTCCCGAGCGGAGTCGAGGGGCCTATTATAATTTAAGCGTCTGGCTTTGGATTTAATACTTTTCATTTATGAATTTAGTTGATTAATTCTTCGCTTAGATCTCTTGAAGAGACGCTTGTTTGTATATCAAACTGAATGTCTTCTCCATCAGTCGGCCGCACTGAAGCTATAATGGCCACTCTCGGCTGTTCATTATCAATACCAGCCCCCATTACACAAAAATTAAGGCGGGAAAAGTTAACTTTAGACGATGTTATGGAGAAAGTATTCCCGCCTACGGTCTTGCTGATTACGCCGCCGGTAACGGAATAAACGGTCTGACCGTTTATAGGGTGAGATATGATCAAACTGGTTAGGTTGCAACCCAAATCATCCGGGCTTTGTATCTGGCTTACTCTTATTTCCCTTGTCATCGTTTCCAGGGCGAATAATGTGCTTTCCTGTATGGCCTGGGCGTCAAAACCCCTTCTCTGCAATTTCAATATATCTACAAAATTAGTCGCGACGATAATAAGCATAAGGGAAAAAACTAAAGTGGTAACCAAAATCTCTACTATGGTAAATCCCCTTTGATCGTTTTTTATGCTTAATTTAAACATTTGAATATTTTTACCTCCAATCAAACAGATGCGATTCAGCGCTGACGGTCCGGTTTATGTTTCCCCTCTCCAACCATGTTACGGAGCTTATCAGCACCAACTCGCCGCTGTTCGGTTTTGATATTGTTACGGTTCTTCTGAACACCGTGTCGGTTCCGGTTGAATAATTATATAATCCGTTGTTCTTTTTTAATAAAGGGTTTGAACCAACCGCCAAAAGGCCTCCGCCAACGGTATCCCACTGAACACGCCAAGTTCCGCTGGCTAGATTATTGTCAAAAGCGGCTCCGTTAAGCCAGTTGGTGTCTCTGATATTTCTTACCGCCTCTATTCCTTCCTGGGCCAGATTGGAAGCAATTAGGTTGTGTTCAATACGCGAAGCCGCGTTCACGGCTGATGTGGACAATATTAAAACCGGCCCCGTTGCTATGACTATAAGCATAAGAGCCACCAATGCTTCAATTAAAGTAAATCCTCTATTCATATTTACTCACTCTATTTTACCGGAGGTAGAAATGTTAATTGTTTTACAATCCTGGGGACAGGAGCCGCCTATCTTGCCTACCGTTATATCCAAACTATAACCAGGTTCGACGTTAACGTTATGAACCACGCCTCCGGAATCAATTATGAAGGTTTTGGGATCGGGCGCCTCGAAGTATATAGACCTAAAAACCGTTTTAAATTCCACTCTGCTATCAACAAATTTGACTGTCTCAATATATGTATCGTTATTAGGCCCTCCGGTGGGATTATAGTCCTTGTTCATGGTAGCACAGTCAAAAACGCTTGCGTTTTCTCCCACATATATGGCATACGACTGGTTATTAATATATTTTATCCCGTACCCGCATCGTATGGAGTTATTAAATCTGGTGCTTGAGACGGCTTTGGTTTGAGCTATTCTAAACTTAGATTTTAATATGTTTGCCTCTTCGGTGAAGTTTATCCTGGTTCGCGAAAAATTAATAAGAAGAAAGGTGGTAATAAAGCCGGTTATACCGGCCACGATAAGCACTTCAACCAAAGTGAAACCTTTATTCATATAGCTTTTTCTATTCCAATCTGATGGTTATCTTGTCTCCCGGTTTGATATTTGTTCTGTTAAGATCGCCAGGGTCTAATTTTTGAGAATTAACATAGAAATTGAACTGAACATTTTCGTCAGCCGTGTAACCGCTTATTTCTGTTACTTTCGTATTATTATCGCTGTCAACATAGTAAATTAGCTTTATCTGGCCTGCCGCAGCTGAAGTATTCAACGCATCAAGAACAGTCATGCTTTCAACTACTTCTCCGGTAAACTGTCTCCTCATATCGCCAAAGTCAATGAATAAAGTCGCCTCACTACCCGACCCACCGCCTGCGGGTAATCCTACACTTTTGAAAACAAAAATAACGATAAATACCGCGACAATAAGCATAGCCCATGTGACAAAGGTCCTGTTAAATAAAGTATTTTGAAATTTGCTGTAATTCATTGTTAAAAATTATAAAAATTATTGTTGCCATTGAGAGGAATGAACCGAATGGAATTTCCGTCTTGGCACTGGCTTTATTTGCCAACAGAAGCGCTATTGAAAACATCGCCGCAAGCCATACTGCGGTAACTAACGCCAGATAACCCATCGGATATCCCAGTAAAAATCCTATAATAAATATCAGCTTTATATCCCCGAGGCCTATCCATCTTCCTTTGGATACGATATAAAGTATAGCAAAAAAAGAAGTCAATCCAAAGGCAGAAATCAACAGACGGTAAAAGTCGGTATTATATGCTAATAATTTTAAACCGATTGCGGTTACCGCCAATAGGACTAGTATTTTGTCTGATATAATAAGATAGCGAATATCAATAAAAATAATCAGTATAAGAATTAAAATTATAAAAGCGTTAATCACAGTTGAATAAGATACTAACGAGGCGTTAAAGAAAAACAAAAATAGCGCGGTAGCGGTAGTTAACTCAACTACGGGATATAAAGGCGATATTTTAATGTTGCATTTTCTGCACCTGCCCCGGAGAATAAAGTAACTGAAAATAGGTATCAGATCGAACCATCTTATAATAGAATGGCAGTTCAGACATTTGGACCTTCCTTTTGCGGCACTTCTTCCGGTGTTAAATCTAAAAATAACAACATTAAAAAAACTTCCGACGGACAAACCTGTTAAAAATATGAAAAGATAGAACATGGCTGATAGTGAATAGAGTTATAGAGCCGGCTACACGCTTACTATTTTAACAGAAAACAAAATCGCCGTGAATACGGCGATTTTGTTTTCTGTTAAAAACTTCCAAATCTATAATTTATTAGATCTGACCTTGATCATAGACGCAATCCACTACAGTTTTGCTTACACAAGTTTCTAACAAGCCGCTAATACGCTCACCGGTGGCCCAGGTAGTTGAATTGATATCTGAGTCAGACTTTAACGCTCCGACCGCTTTTTGTTCAAGCTCTGCCCAAACATGAAACATGGTTATGCCGTTATTTGCATAATTATAATCGTATACACCGACAGGACCCAATGGATCAGACGGAAGCTGGGTAAGATATTTTGGCACAAGAATTGGCCCTAAAAGGACGAAAGTCGCTACCTGCGGATATTGTCCCAAGTCGTCGAATGACAATTCAATCGCCGTTCTCACCTGATTAACATCAGCGATACGTTTGGCATCTCTAGCTCTTGACCTGGCGACGCCAAGCTGGACCAAAAGAAGAGTGGCAAGGATACCGATAATGGCTATGACAACCAATAACTCGACCAAGGTGAAACCTTTTTGATTTTTATGTTTATTTATCATGTTTTAATTATAATATAAAATATTTTATCAATGCAATATGAGTTATACACAGTCCGCCTATCCCACTCCAACCAAGCTGTATATAGGCAGTAATATGCTTGCTACAAGTATTGCAACGCCAAATCCAAGTATAAGAATCAATATCGGCTCTATCAACTGCGATATATTGTCAATTGTATTGTCCGATTCTGATCTATAAAATTTAGATAAGTGGTCCAGCATAAAATCCAGTTTCCCGGTCTTTTCCCCTATGGCTGTCATGGATGTAAATAAGGGCGGCATTTCTTCGTATCTGTCCAATATTTCCGATATTGAGCCGCCGCCCCTGACGCTATCTTCCGTAGCCAGCATGATCTTTCTGTAATTCTCATTGCCTACAAGTTCCGATGTTATTCTTAACGCGTCAAGTATGGATATGCCGGCTTTGATAAGCGTGGATAAACTCTCGGCGATACGAGCGAGGTAAAGACTTTTTATCACCCCTCCAAGCGTCGGAATATTGATTTTTAGGTTATCAAGCCAGGCCTTACCTGAAGGAGTTCTAATATATAACCAACCCGTGTAAACAAACACCAGCGTCATTATGATCAGATAATAGATATTCTCATTTACAAAGTCGGTAACCCATATAAGTATTCTGGTGGTTAGAGGCAAATCTTTAACTCCGATATCCTTAAAAATAGTCAGCAACTGCGGCAGTACATAAACCGTCATAATGGTTGCGACGACGACCATCGCGAAAATAACGAAGGCCGGATATGCGAGCGCTCCCCGTATCTTTGAGTTTATACTCTGGCTTCTTTCAAGATAGCCGGCCAGATAAAGTAGCGAGTCGTGCAATTTTCCGGTAACTTCGCCCGACTGAACCAGCTTTATGTAAAAAGATGAGAATAGTTTTGGATATTTTGATAAAGCGTTTGATAATGATGAGCCCGCCTCAACCGATTCCGATACTTCGGTGATGATTTTTTTGAAAGTCGATTTTTCAACCTGTCTAGCCAAAGCCCTCAAACCTTCGGCTATTGGCATATCAGCGTCCACCAAGGTAGAAAGTTGCCTTGTGAATACAACAACATCTTTCGTGCTTGGTTTTGAAAATATATGATTTAGGTCAGATTTAAAGAATCCCTTATTAAGCGGGGTCAGCGACACGACAACATACCCTTTACCATGAAGAATATCGACTGCCATGTTCTCATCCAAAGCGTCTATATTGCCTTGAGTGATCTCTCCGGCTTGAGTTTTAACTTTGTAAGAAAATTCCATAATGCAGGATGTTACTTGAGCTGATTTCGCAGTTCAAGCGGGTTTGACGAATAAAATTCAGCTCTTTCAATTGATATCTCTTTTCTTATGACAAGGTCGGCGAGAGATCTGTTAAGAGGTATCATTCCTACATCCTGGCTGGTCTCTATTACAAGGTCCAGCTGTCTTGGCCTATTGTCTCTAATAAGAGTTCTGACCGCCGTTGTGGCTATCATGACCTCAACAGCCGGTATAAGACCGCCTTTAATTCTCTGTATCAATCGCTGGGATATAACTCCGGATATGGTACTGGCAAGCTGATTCCTTACCTGGGCCTGCTGATTTGGCGGAAAACTATCAATAATGCGTTCTATGGTCTGGGATGCGCTGTTGGTATGCAGAGAGGCCATAACAAGAT
>JBBTTJ010000088.1:0-2156 GCA_038064315.1 Patescibacteria group bacterium
AGCATATTTTGATCAGCGTGAGCCGAATAACCTCCGATTGCCTCAACCTTACAGTTAACGGCGACTTTTTCGCCGAAGATGCTGACTTCTTTTTCTCCGTCAAGTATCCTTCTGCCAAGAGAATTCTTAACCTGGTAACCGATGAATAAAATAGTTGACCTGGAATCGGATAAATACCTTCTTTCGTGATGCAATATCCTCCCGCCTGTAGACATTCCCGAACCGGCGAGGATTATTTTCGGCGGAGGAACATCATTTATCTGTTTTGATTCCTCGGCTGTACGAGTAAACTTCAATCCCGGAAAATTAAATATATCGTCGCCGGAATCAATTATGTATCTTGTTTTTTTGTTGAAATAGCCGGAGTGCCTTTTGTAAACCTCTGTTAAATTGGTCGCCAGAGGTGAATCAACATATACGGGATATTCGGAATCTGTTTATCATTTATTAGATTATTAAACTCGTATAGAATTTCCTGGGTTCTTTCCATCGCAAACGAAGGTATCATCAAAACTCCGTCTTTTTTTATAGTTTCAATGACTATGTTCTCCAAAAGGTTTTTTCTTTCGTTCTTATCTTCATGGATACGCGAACCATAAGCTGACTCTATAACGACATAGTCGGCATCGGTAACAAACTTGGTTGGTTGAAGAAGCGGAGTCGGAGGATTTCCCAGATCGCCGGTAAAGTATATTTTGCCGGTTCTCTTATCATTCGTCTGATATTGTATCTCTACTATTGATGAGCCCAATATATGGCCGGCATCATTAAGAACGGCTTTGATCCCGTCTCCGATATCAATATTCTCATCATAACTAACGCCTTGAGTCAGCTTAAGCACTCCCTCTAGATCCTCAATTGAGAACAACGGCTCATGTCCGCTCTCTTGGGATTCTTGTTTAATTAAGTTCAGATTATCCGGCATGGCGTTTTTTATCAGATCAAGAGTCGCGCCGGTTGCGATAACTTTACCCCTGAATCCTTCTTTATAAAGTTTAGGCAAGCGCCCGACATGATCGGTATGACTGTGGGTTATAAAGACAAAATCTATCTCCGACGGATCATAAGGAAATTTTTCATAATTCAGATCTTCCGAATATCTTGACCCTTGGAACATGCCGCAGTCCACTAATATCTTAATATTTCCTATTTCCAGCAAATAGTTGGCGCCGGTAACTGAACGGGCGCCGCCATAAAAAAATAGTTTCATTATTTTAATAATTTAAAAACGATTATCTAATTTTATTTTACGCTAAAAATGAAATTAAGTAACCTATTATAGTCATTGTTGCTATCGGCGGTAAAGCGGCCATCGCCCTGCGTTTTTCCTGGTTCAAGAAAAGAATATGAGTAATAAACAACCCGAGTAAGGAAAAAGAAGCCGTAATAACTGCCGATATCATAGAAACTCTGACTAAAGAAACCGCAAAAATCAACGGCAACGCAATGTCTCCGGAGCCAAGCACCATAAAACTTTCGCCTATTCCAGCTTTTGCTTCTTCTCTCCCGTAGAAAAATCCTCTGAATTTTAATGGTATTAAAAATCCGAACACGGCCCCGCTTTCAACCATGCTTCTCGCCATTGTTACCATATGCTTAGTCACATAAACGGCTATTATGTCATACAGGGACAAAACAATCAGCAAAAGAATTCCGAACTCAATGGAAATGGAAAGACCGAACACGGCCCCAATGCCCCCAATTCCGAGAATAATTCCAAGATTGTGAAGCAATACGCTATTCCCTCTTGAAAATATGAAAGTAAAGACAATGGCCGCCGCAAAATTTAAAGGCAAGGAAACAAAATTACTCAAAATCACCTGGGTTCCCGAGAAAACTATCAATAAAAGAAAAAGTTTGAACGAGAAGACGGCAATTCTCTTATGACGAGACGCAAAAAAAATTACTGCCAATAAAACAAGTAAGATAATAAGGTCTGTCTGTGTAAATCTTACGGCTCCGTACCCGGTAATATCGCCAAAATAAAAAGAGCGGCGATATGCTGTATACAGACCCACAACCAGCGTGAATCCAAAAAGTACAACTTCATTAATAAACAATGACAATCCAAGTCGCATATCTTAAGTGAGAAAATTTATCATTATCTTACTATTATTGTAGCTGATTCTTCGGAATTCTTATCGTTATGATAACTG
>JBBTTJ010000088.1:2166-6583 GCA_038064315.1 Patescibacteria group bacterium
CTGTTTGCCGGACATTTTTACCGCTTCAACCAATATATTAAGTGAGAAAATTTCTCATTATCTTACTATTTATAGTGAGTTTATCGAACTATTATTGTAGCTGATTCTTCGGAGTTCTTATCGTTATGATAACTGAATATTCCTTTGGCGGCAAAAGTAAAAGAAAAGAAGCTTCCCTGCGGCACATCGCCGATGCTGTCAAAACCGACCAGATCATCGCCGACTATCCTAATGGAAAAAATACTTTCATTCTTAAATCTTACCGTATCACCGGCGTGAATTCTTAAATTTGTGGGGCTAAAAACACCATTCCTGTAAGAAACGGTATAAACTCTCGGCTGTATAGCATCCGGTGTCGGTCCAACAGATGAGCCGATATTGCCTGATAAATCAGGAACAACCGGTTCTCTAAAAATGCTCACCGAAAATGCCAGAAGCATCAAAACAAACACTATTAAAAGCCAGGACAGTCCGGCGGAATTATTTAAAGCCCTTAGCTCTTTTTCTTTTTTTACGGCAAGCTCTGGCCGGATCTGGCCCGGTTCCGGCTCAAATCTAGATTCAATTTGATCAAATATCGGTTCCATATATTATTATGCTTAAAGTATACCATGCGTAAATAAAAATTTAAAAGGGCCATAAGGCCCTATATTTACCGTATAACTAAAACCCGTAATATTGACTAGTGTAATTGACTATAGTGTCACTCCACTGATACCCATAGACATTTGGGTTAGGCAACTTATACAATGTTACCCCAGTGTTAATAGTGCAATTTTTATTGACAGTTGACACAAGAACCGGGTAAGGATATGGAGTAAGCGGGCCAGACCATCGTACCTCATGTGCGCTCGTGCACTTTGCGGGCATCGAGCTTCCGTAGGGATTGCTTACCGTCTTTACAATATTTGGACTGCCATCCACAAAACTGAATGTGTAGGTAGCAAGACCTCCGGAACCAACTGCGCGAGTAATATTCACATTCACAAGAGTGTGAAGAGGAACACATTTAACCACGGCCCAGTTACCAACATTAGGACTGTAAGACCAAACAACCGCCACAGGCTTTGCCGGATCTGATGTGCATTTAAAATAACCAATAAGAAGTCCGGCGCGATTGGTCCATGAAGTAGGAGGATTGTATGGGTATAACTCAATACGGTTAATAACAGTTCCTACACGGCCGGTGGGGTTTGTGCTGATTCGCAGACCTGCAGAAACAGTCACATTATTGGACTGATACGCAGCCTGTGTGGTTCCGGTTGAGTAGACATACGACTGCGCAAAGGCCTGACTTTGCAACAAACCCATCAGACAGATGGACAAAAACATCTTCTTGAACATAGACCCTCCATGTTACATTACATCGGACACAGCCCGATGTAATAAGTTAACTCGGTGAACCAGTGAAACAAAACGGAAAAGAATTTATAGCCCTCCTTTTTTGTTTAATTGTTTATGAACTCACGGATAAGGTCCCTGTCCGACCAGGGAAGTTTCTTTCCTCCGGCCACAGCCATTGATGTCTCCGAACCTTTTCCCGTGATTACGAAGGTATCACCTAGTCCTGTTTCTGTCAACGCGTTCCTGATTGCCTCTCGACGATCAAGAATTTTAGAGACCTTTAAATTTTGACGCTTCGGACCCGATGAAATTCCTGAAAATATATCTTCAATTATTTTTTCGGGTTTCTCGTCATACGGATCTTCATTGGTAAGTATTATTTCATCGCAATATTCCGATGCAATCCTGCCAAATTCAGGTCTTTTCCATTTATCCCTGCCGCCGCCGGCGGCGCCGAGTACGCAAATGAGTTTCTTGCCATCGTTTTGGATATCGTTTTTCAACGTCTTGTAAACCGCTTCCAAACTCTCCGGCGTATGGGCATAATCAACCACTACATTGAACGGCTCCCGTTGAATGAATTCCATCCTTCCGGGAATAAATTTGACCGACTCCAAAGCTGGCTTCATCTTGCCCAATTCTATGCCATACATCGCGCCGACTGATAAAGCGGCAAGACAGTTCAAAATGTTGAATTGGCCGGCCAATTTTATGGAAAATAAAGTGCCATAAATTTCAAAAGATGTTCCTTCGAGTCCGGCTTTCAAATCCGAGACCCGCATATCTCCGGCCTTAAGGCCGTAGAATATCTTGTGCCTAGATTGAAAATCGCTGAATAATTTAAGATTAGGATCGTCGGAATTTAAAACATGTATATTCTTTGTGACGGCAAAAAGCTCCTGTTTGGCCTTATAGTAATTTTCAAATGAACCGTGGCTTTCAATGTGTTCCTTGTGAAGATTGGTAAATACCGCGCAGTCAAAATTAATTCCGATATGACGCTTTTGTCTGATGCCCTCCGAGGTAACTTCAAGAACTGCGTACTTACAGCCGGCGCTTCTGGCTTCGGCAAGAAATTTCTGGAGTTTGAACCGGCCGGGCATAGTCATCTTTAAAGTATTCGGCCATTCTTTATCTTTTATCTTAAACCCGAGCGAACCTATCGCCGCAACCGGCTCACCGGCGCTCTCAAGAATTTTAGTTATCAGAAAAACCGTGGTTGACTTACCCTTAGTTCCCGTTACGCCGATAACTTTCATTGACCGCGAAGGAAATCCGTACATAACCGCTCCGGCATAAGCAAGCGCCATATGATACATCGGAGCAAAAATATCAAAAACTGACTTCGGTATCAGTTTTTTAATTCTCTTTAAACTTTTATCCAGCCAACCTTCTCTAAACATATTTGAATATATTAGCGTATTCTCCCGGCAAGGTTATACGCAAAATACCATAATTTTGAAATGACAAGGTCAAACGAGCCGGGGTATTCTTTAACATCGCCGCCCCATCCCAGCTTGAAACGGGTTACGCCAGGCCATTTGCGGGCATCAATGCCCCAAAGGTCATAACTTTTAAACCCTAAAACTTTAAACTTCTTTATTATTTCCCAATGCATAAAATACGGAGCCATAAATTCTTTGTACTCCCTATCCATAGCGCCATGGAGATAATAGACAGTATCGCCGTATGTCATTACTATCGCGCCGGCGATATGCTTTCCATTGCGCAAAACAAAAAATAATTTGGTCTCAAGTTCCCCGCTTCTGAAAAATTTTAGTAATTTTATATAATAATCTTTAGTATGAGTATAAAACCTGTCATTCTTGGCGGTTCTTTGAAGCAATTCCCAGAATATATTCGTATCCCTTGACTCTTCTAACCGAAGTTCTTTTTTATCGGCTAAACGAATATTATATCTTGCCTTATGATGCATTCTCAAAAGCAGGTCCTCTTCGGATAATCCCAAATTAATGATAACTGTCCTTAGCGGCTGGATATGTTTTTTAGACATTTTTATCCCATTTCTGAATATCAGCTCTACGGCAACATCTGAAAGCGGTTCCATTTTGACGAATATGGATTTATTCTTTTTCGCCAGGTCCTTCAGATATTTTATAAAATTATTTATATCGTTTTTCAGACCGCCTGACACATTATTAAAAAATATCTCCGGCCCGTGAGAAATATAAAGATAGTTCTTGCCGAAAGCAATTTTATGCTGGATTATGTTGGCCTTTATCTTACCGTCATCAAACAGCCATACTTTGTGGCCGATATGTTCCTGAAAATCCAGCCATTTTTTTGTTTGAAGAAATGACTTCATTATTTTTTAGATAGAAGCCGAAGCGCTTCGCGCACTCTCTTTTCCAAAGTTTCTCCTTTTGTTTCTTTCAGCGCGTCCTTTGCCTGCGACTGGCTATAGCCAAGAGCCAGCAGAGCTTCCATCGCCTGGCCTTGAAGTCCAAGATCTATACCGCCGATATCACCGATATTTAAGCAGTCAATTTTATTTTTAAGCTCTAAAATCAGGCGCTGGGCTGTTTTAGGACCTAAGCCCGACACCTTTTTAAGATAATCCGCATCATCATTTATAATCGCCGCTTTCAGATGTTTAGGTTCCACGGCAGACAATATCCCCATCGCGCTTTTGGGTCCGATCCCATTGACGCTTGTGACCAAATTGAACAGCTCAAGATCCTCTTTGTTTTGAAATCCATACATATCAAAAGTTCCATCCCGCATATTAAGTTGGGAGTGAATGAATACCTTGACAGCATCTTGACTTTTTGGTAGACTATCTATCAATTTTGGAGGCATTATGACCCTATACCCTATACCGCCCGCGCTTAAAATAAGATACTTATCGCCGCGGTATTGTATTGTCCCTTCAAGAAAAGAAATCATTTTTTAAGATTATCATTATAAATGTTCAAACTCAAATCTAAATTTGATCCCACCGGTGATCAGCCGCAAGCTATAGAGAAGCTCGCCAAGGGGCTAAGAGCCGGCAAGAAACATCAGGTTCTTTTGGGTGTAACCGGAAGCGGTAAGACATTTACCATGGCCAAAG
>JBBTTJ010000089.1:0-4328 GCA_038064315.1 Patescibacteria group bacterium
GAACTATATTGGATATGGCCGGAGCGGAGAAACTGCTTGGCCGCGGCGATATGCTTTTTATGGCCGGAGATGTGGCGAAACCGAGACGCTTGCAGGGCGCGTTGGTGACGGAAAGGGAAGTTAAGGATGTGGTTAAGTTCCTGAAGACACAGGCCGAAGCGGTTGATGTTGAAAATGAAAGCGAATTGAAGATTGATTTTAATGCACAGACAAATATAAGCGGACGCGGATTAAACGTAGAAGACGATGTTGACGATGAACTGTATAATGACGCCAAAGAAGTAGTAATTGCGGCGGGAAAAGCGTCGGCGTCGCTTCTGCAGAGACGGCTGAAAGTGGGGTATGCCCGCGCGGCTCGGTTGTTGGACATACTTGAAGATGAGGGCTTAATAGGCCCTGGTGAAGGAGCAAAGCCAAGAGAGGTCTATGTAAAACCTGGTTTGCCAGCGCAGACAGACATGCCTGTCAATCAGATGGGAGGAGGAGTTTCTGTTAATGAAGCGACAATAATTTCGGCGGATACGCCTGAAGCGGAGAGAGAGGAATAATCGCTCAACCTATTGCTTTTTATTTAGATTATGTTATGATACGGCTAAAGTTTAGAGTTTAGAGTGGTTCTTTTAAAGGAGGCAGTATGGGCGAAGGATATGAGGTATATGATAAATTGCGGGAGATTTTAGGGAATCAGTCTCAAAATTTGCTTAATGAGATTAAGCAAAGGAAACTCAACATTCGCGCTGAAAAGATAGGATGTTTTTTATGTGATGACGGCTCTGGAGAAGCCATAGGTTGTAATGATAATTTTGAAATTCATCTTATTCAGATGAAAATTGGCATGTTGAATAAGATTGAATATGTACTTGAACAATTGGAAACAGGGATTTATGGAAAATGTTCAGGGTGTAAAGTTAATATATCCGAGGACCGGCTTAAGGCCATACCCTTCGCAATCCGATGCAAGGACTGCGAAGAGAAGTATGAGCTAGATCATTAAAATTTCACCTGTTACCTAAAAGCGGCTTATGGCCGCTTTTTTGAATGCTTGATTTGCATCACTTATTAAATTTGTTAAAATAAAATCTAATAAAATACTCAAACGCCGGGGGAGCGTTAGGAAATACAAATGATAAAGAGACAAGCAGAAGATAATAAGTCAAAGCAAGTGGACCTGACCGTTAAAGAAATCCAGGAGAAATACGGAGAGGGCTCCATAATGCGTCTTGGCAGTATTAAAAGGGTAGACATAGATGTCATTCCCACCGGTTCGGTTTCTTTGGATTTGGCTTTAGGAGTAGGAGGAATTCCGCGCGGCAGAGTGGTTGAGCTTTATGGACCGGAAAGTTCAGGAAAGACCACCCTCGCTCTTCATATTGTAGCTGAAAATCAGAAAATGGGAGGTGTGTCGGCCTACATTGACGCGGAACACGCGCTTGACCCTGAATATGCCAAAAAAATAGGAGTTAAAATTGACCAGCTTTTGATATCCCAGCCCGACACCGGCGAACAGGCGCTGGATATAGTGGAATCGCTTGTTAAATCAGGCGGCGTGGATTTGATAGTAGTTGATTCAGTGGCCGCTCTTACGCCCAGGGCAGAGATAGAAGGGGAAATGGATCAACAGCATGTTGGAGGACAGGCTAGATTGATGTCCCACGCTCTAAGAAAGCTAACGGCGATAGTGGCAAAGGCAAATACCACCGTTTTGTTTATAAATCAGATCAGACACAAAATAGGCATAATGTTTGGTAATCCTGAAACGACCCCCGGAGGGTTGGCCCTTAAATTCTATTCATCCGTCAGAATAGAGGTCAGGCGCGCGGCGCATATACAGGTGGCGGAGAAGATAGTTGGAAACAGAGTTAAGGTGAAAGTGGTGAAAAACAAGGTTGCTCCGCCTTTCAGAACCTGCGAATTTGATATTCTCTACAATGAGGGTATTTCCAGATACTCCGATGTCGTTAATGCCGGAGTCAAATATGGAGTGGTGACTAAAGCCGGCAGTTGGTTTAACTACGGAGAGCATAAACTTGGACAGGGAATTGACGGTTCGCGCTTATTCCTCAAAGAAAATCCAAAAATTGAAAAAGAGATACTTACAAAGATAAAGGAAGCGGCGGTAAAAGAGGCTTAGTGAGAGGTTTGATTTCGTGTATAAGGCATCAATGCCATATACCTTGAGAGTTTTATCGCTTGAGCGACCATTCGCTGGTGAGAACTACAAAGTTTGTTTCTGCGTGAAGAGCCAATCTTAAATTGAGACGTAACAAATTTCCGCAGAAATCTCGCGTTTTTATAATCCACCTTATTTATGTTGTCCTGACAGAAAATGCATTGCATGGTTAGAATGGTAAGTCCTCTTCTTTTATCTTAACTTCATCTTCCTCTATTCCGCTTGATACCGGTTCGTTCTCGTCTATTATCGGGATATTATCATCCTTTTGTCTGGAACCAGAACTTGCCTGTCCTGATGAACCAGAATGGACCTGTCCTGATGAATTTGAACGGACAGGAGAATTATTAATGTCAGATACGGCACTGCCGGCTGATACTGTTCTTGGACCAAGCTGAAGTCCTTCGGCGACTATCTCGGTCATGTACCTCTTATTATTATTCTGGTCTGTCCACGTTCTGGTCTGTATGCGCCCCTCTATCATAACCAGTCCGCCCCTTTTCAGATACTGGTTTGCTATCTCTCCCAGACGTCCCCACGCGACCACGGTATGGAATTCAGTGGCGTCTTTTTTGTTGCCTGATGGATCGTTCCAGACGCGATTTGTTGCCATTCGCAAAGTAGCGACGCTTTGGCCGCTGGGTGTGGATCTTAATTCAGGGTCTTGGGTTAATCTTCCTATCAGGTAAACTTTATTTAGATTCATAGTATTTTGTAGTTTATAGGTTTTCTAAAATTCCTTCAAGCTGTTTATCAAGTTCTTTGGTTTCTTCCGGCGTTTTTTTCTCTGCCTGTTTTTCTGACGCAACTCTCGGTTTTTGCGGTTTGAATCTGAATTTAACTTTATCTGAATCGGCTGCCACTTTTACCGTCAAATATCTTAAGATGTCATTATTGAGTCTGACCTGCTCGTCTATATTGGCCAACTCTTCCTTTGATTCCAGGTTAAAATGAATATAGCCGAAATATGACTGTTGCTTATGTTTTACGGGATAGGAAAGCCGTGTTTTTTCCGGCTCCTTTTTAAACGAAACAATTCCTCCCGCGGAGGTTACATAGTTTTCTATGGTTTGATATAATTGCTGAACCTGTGTTTCTTCAAGGTCCGGATTCAAATGGAAAGCCAATTCATAAACTGTTTTCACTTTATATTACTTTATGTCCGGCAGATATTCGGCGAGGAGCCGAGATAATGGGTATTCTGCCAAGTTCACAAAGCACTTTATTAGCTTTTGAGATGGTATCAAAAGGCCAGCCGGATGTCAAATGCCAGCTATATTTTGATCTCCACAACATCTCCCTCCTGAATTATATAATCCCTTCCCACTGTTTTTATTAATCCCTTTTCTCGTGCCTTAACCTGGCTGCCGGCGGCTAATAGTATTTTCCAATTTATTACCTCGGCCCGGATAAAAAGTTTTTCAAAATCCGTGTGAATGGCGCGGGACGCTTTTGGTATCGGATCGCCTATTTTGGCGGTCCAGGCGCGCGTTTCGTCTTCGCCGGTAGTCAGGAAAGTAAGCAGGCCAAGCGTGTTATAGCTTTGTTTTATAAGTTTATCCAAACCAGATTCCTTGATATTGAATGTGGCCAGATATTCCTTTTTTTCGTCTTGCGCGGCTTCGGAAAGAATTAATTCAAGCGGTGTTGAGAGGATTATGTAATCTCTGCCGTTGATAGTTTTCAATATATTTTCATCCGGCTGCCATTTATTTGCCAGCTGGGCTTCGGAGCAATTAAGCACAAAAATAACTTTTTTGCCGGTAAGCAAGTCCAGTGCTGGCAGGTCCCGGCCTTTTTGGCCGAGGCTCGTCCCGCTTTGCGGGACGGCTTTTTTGTCTTTATCTCTTTTTTCTTTACTCTGAAGATCGGCCAGTTCCAATTCGGTTTGAATAACCTCTATATCGTTAACGGGGTCTATTTTGTTATGAACATGAGTAATATTCTTGTCTTCAAAAACCCTTACCACATGGGCAATGGCATCCACTTCCCGGATATTGGCTAGAAACTTATTGCCCAATCCTTCGCCCTGTGCGGCGCCTTTAACTAGGCCGGCGATATCAATAAATTCAATGGTCGTATATACTTTCTTTTTTGAGGCGGACATCAAAGCCAGCGCGTCAACTCTTTCGTCGGGCACGGCAACAACACCCACATT
>JBBTTJ010000089.1:4428-6390 GCA_038064315.1 Patescibacteria group bacterium
ACATCAAAGCCAGCGCGTCAACTCTTTCGTCGGGCACGGCAACAACACCCACATTAGGATCAATGGTTGTAAACGGATAATTCTGTATATCAACTTGTTTATTTGTCAGGGCCTTAAAAAGTGTTGATTTTCCGACATTCGGAAGTCCCACTATGCCGATGGCCAATTTTGAGCTTGACATGATTTGGTGTAATTGGCAGAAAACCAGACATGTCCAGATTTTCCTGTGTGCCAACTATTTCATCTAAAACGTTCATCATTGTCGCTCTTTTTTGGTCAAAATTCAAGTTGCAGTGAATTTTTCAAGCCAAATTATAGTGAATGGAGCAGTGGGGTAAACCAGCTAAACTTGACTTTTTACTAAAATAGGAGTATAATTGCTGGAGTAGATAGTCTAGAGAAACTGACGAAAGATTAAGGAAGGAGTTCTTTTATGGAAATGGAAGTTAGCTCACATTTAGATGGGTTTGGACGTGAGGTATCGGTGATTGGAGATCTTTTACTCAATGCTACAATTGCTCCGCCCCCTGAAGGCCAGCACATCTTCTTTTGGGGTAAGATTTGCAGTGACGCCAAAGGCAACTTAATCCTCGAAGATATTTCTTTCAGCGGCGGTAGGATTAATGAGGATGGCCGCTGGTTGCCTATAGCTCGACAGTAGCGGCATTTCGCCGCAAAGCTTAGAAGGTGTGCATACATCTTCAAGGCCCGCACGATGCGGGCTTTTTCAATTTATGATAAACTATAAAATAGGCGGTTATAATTGGAGAGTTATGGAAACCAATAAGTTACTGCATAACACGGAGGAAGTTCCCAAGAACAAAGAACTCATAGTATTTGATCTTGACGGCACGCTTACCAAAAGTAAATCCGATATGGATGAGGAAATGGCTTTTCTTTTCGGTAAATTACTTGAGGTAAAGAAGATCGCCATAATAGGAGGCGGTAAATACGATCAGTTCAAGCGGCAATTTTTGGATAACTTATTCGTGCCAAAGGAACTGTTTGCAAAATTATTGTTGTTTCCGGCTTCAGGAACCGCTTTCTACAGATACGATAATAATGATAATGAGTGGAGGAAGATATACAGCAAAGACCTTACTGAAGAAGAAAAGAAAAAAGTTTTTATGGCATTCAAAAAAACTTTTCATGAACTTGGCTACAAGCACCCGGATGAAACTTTTGGCGAGGTGATTGAAGACAGAGGAACCCAGATCACATTTTCAGCTCTTGGTCAGGAGGCGCCTTTAGTTTTAAAAGAAAAATGGAAAGCTGAACATTCCGACACTAAAATGAAGATTGCCGAAACATTGCGTAAATATCTTCCTGATATGGATGTTGGGTCGGCCGGTTATACCTCAATTGATGTTACGCGCAAAGGAATTGACAAGGGGTACGGCTTACGGCAAATAAAAGAACAACTGGGAGTTTCTTTTGAAGATATGCTTTTTGTGGGCGACGCTCTTTTCCCGGGAGGCAATGACGAGGCCGCTCTGAATACCGGTGTATTGTGTTTTGAAGTGAATGATGTTGAGGAAACTAAGAGATTAATTGAATATCTGGTCAGATAAGTCCCATCTTCTTCTTAATTTCAGATAGATTTTTATCCGCCAGTTGTCGGGATTTTTCTTCTGATTTCTCCAATATCTCTAACACTTTTTTGGGGTTGTTTTCAAATTCTTTCCTCTTTTCCTGAAACGGTTTTAAGAAATTGACGGCTGTTTCGGCAAGGTCATTTTTAAAATCGGAATATGATTTGCCGTCATATTCTTTTTCAATGGTTTTAATTTCTTTTCCTGAAAGCAGATGATAGACAGTGAGCAGATTTGTTATCGCGGATTTTTCATCCGGGTCGTACTTAATTTCTTTTCCTGAATCCGTAACGGCTTTTTTAATTTTTGACCTTATGATATCTGGATTATCAGACAGGGCGATGCCTTCGTCGCTGGTTTTGGACATCTT
>JBBTTJ010000090.1:0-3304 GCA_038064315.1 Patescibacteria group bacterium
ACATTTCGTCTTTAGCCGATTCGTTGCCGACATCAGACCACATAAACTCCTACGCTAAAATAGTCCAGAAATAGAAAATGCTCCGCGATCTGATAGATACTGCCCATTACATTATCGGCCTTGGATACAGAGAAGACGATGATGTTGAAAATCTGCTGGACGAAGCGGAAAGGAAGCTCTTCGCTGTTTCTTCAAAATCTCTTACAAAGAATTTTATACCTTTGGATAAAATGGTTCTTGATGAAGCAATGAGCAGAATAACAAGCCAGCACGATGAAATACGCGGCTGTCGAACCAGCTTCCCTGAATTAGACGACACGCTTGGCGGACTTCAGAAATCGGACCTTATAATACTTGCCGCGAGGCCCTCCGTCGGCAAGACAGCGTTCGCGCTCAACATAGCTTTAAATGTCGCCAAACAAAACATCCCTGTCGGCATTTTCAGTATGGAAATGTCTTTGGATCAAATAGTAGACAGGTTTTTGGCGCTTGAATCCGGTGTAAGCTTGCATCATTTGAGAACCGGTAAACTTGGTGAGGAGCTTCAGGATGTGGCGGGCGCGTGTGAGACGCTTCGTTCTTTGCCTATTTTTGTGGACGATACTCCGTCGCCGAATATCCTTCAAATGAGAGCAACTGCGAGACGGCTTCAGGCCGACAAAGGGCTGGAATTACTGATAGTTGACTATCTTCAGTTAATGTCCGCGAGAAGAAATTATGACAGTCCGGTTCAGCAGGTAACTGAAATATCGCGGGGTTTGAAGGGACTGGCTAAGGAACTGAATATACCGATAATAGCCGTTTCTCAATTATCTCGGGCTGTTGAACAGAGAGAAGGCCGCAAACCTCGGCTATCCGATCTGCGCGACAGCGGCAGTATAGAGCAGGATGCGGATCTTGTAATGTTCATCCATCGGGACGATAAGAGTGATTTTGATAAAGCCAAAAGAGAGAATAAATTAAATCAAGCCCAGGTAGTGATCGCCAAACACAGAAACGGCCCGACCGGAGAGATAAGGTTTCATCTTGACCCGGAAAGTTTAAGATTTAAGACGGAGGATAAGTTCCATACGGATGAATATCTTATGGGCGAAATTATATAAAAATGAATCAAAAATTCAAAGATCTAGTTAAACTGTTTCAGAGATTGCCGGGTGTTGGCCCTCGGCAGGCCGTCCGTTTTGTCATTGCGCTGTTGGAACAGCCGGAAGAAAATCTAAAAGAATTTGGAGAATCAATAAATAATCTGAAACGCAACATAGGTTTTTGCGGAGAATGTTTCAATATTTCTGATAATTCTAACTGTCACATCTGCCGCGATGCCAAAAGAGACAGAAGTAAAATAATGGTCGTAGAGAAAGTAACCGACCTTGAATCAATAGAGAAAACTGGACTATACAGAGGCCTTTATCATGTGCTAGGCGGAGCTATAAATCCTCTGGAAAAGATCATACCGGCCAATTTAAGAATCGATGGGCTGAAAAGACGGATAGAAAATATGTCTAAAGAGGGCCTCTCTGCACAGGCAGACGATATTGAACTCATAATAGCCACGAATCCAAACACGCCGGGCGAGACAACCGCATTATATATCAAAGATATTTTTGCCGCTAAAAAGGGCGTGGTTATAACCCGCCTCGGCCGCGGACTGGCCTCCGGCTCAAATCTGGAATACACGGATGAAACAACCTTAAAGCACGCTTTGGATTATAGGAGATAGCCGCTCAACAAAAATCGAGGCGTTACGCCTCAATTTTTGTTATTTGAACTTTTGTATACGGCTGTCGGTGGCCTTTCTTTTTTTTGTAACGGGTTTTGGATTTATACCTAAAGACCATTTTCTTTTTACTCTTACCATCTTCCAAAACATTGGCAGTTACCTTTGCGCCGGAAATATTTGGCTTGCCAATTTTTACCTTGGCCGCTTCATCTGGCAAGTCATTTACTGATAAAAGCACATCTTCAAATACAACCTCGCCCCCGCTGTGACTTAATTTTTCCACGGTCAAAACATCGCCCTCGGCAACCTTGTATTGTTTTCCTCCTGTTTTAATAATAGCGAATGTCATAATATTCCGGATATGTTATCAAAAATACTGACAATGGTCAATATATGCCTCGTTTGCCTTCACCCGATGGCAGGGCTAGGAAAATAAAAAACGCCCTTCAAAACGCTTGAGAATATCATACATTTCGTCCACTCGAAAATCAATTTTATCAACTTTTTTCTCCAAGACACGAAACTCATCTTTGGTTACCATACTTTCCTTCAATTTCGTCAAACTTTCCTTCGATTTCGTCAAATCGTCTGGAAACCATGCTCGCAAGTTCATCAAGAGTTATTCCACTATTGTTTTTCTTAACCATAATTGAGATTACCAAATTAAAATAAAAACATCAAATTCGTCAGAATTTGAATTTAACATGGTTTGGAATAATTAAAAAGTGCGAATCATCGCACTTTTTATCAGTAATGTGTACACTTTTTATTATCTGGATCGAAGGACCAAGTATTCGTAACCTCGTCCTTTAGTTTGAGATCTGGTTCGCCTTTAATATCGTTCTTTATTTTAGCTTTATTCTTTTTTCTAATCTGGTCAATTTCTTTTTTCAAAGCATCTTTATACATTTTTGGGTGGGGCTGTTTTAAAAGTTCGACTTTATCTTCTAGCTCATGGTGCCAACATTCTGAACTGTTGGGACAAACCGTTCTAACGCCATAACTCATAGATCCACCCATAACAACTTCATTGGTCATGGCTTTGCAAATTCCGCATTCAAATACCTGCAAGCTCCTAAATACATCACCTCGATTAGATGGGTAATTATGCTTCTCAATATCATAAAGTTTAACTTTATCAGATTTCTTTACCGCTTCCATAACTGCTTCCATCTGAAACTCCTCTACTAAGGTTTTTAAAGGTGCCAAAAATTCGCGTTGCTGTGCTCACAGTACTCGTTTACCTTCGTAAAAAAGACGCACTTCGCACTTCTGTGCTCAGTACTCGTTTACCTTCGTAAACTCGCAGCCCCGACGGGATTTGAACCCGTGTTTGTTGGATGAGAACCAACTGTCCTGGACCGGACTAGACGACAGGGCCTCTACTACGCTCTGATTTACATCAGAGCTTCGAAGAGCCATCCTACGCATAAAGCTACGGATGGCAAGCAAGTTCCCACATAACATCTTGCTGTACCATATGAAGCCTTGGCGAAGTATGCTCCTTCGAAGCTCAAATATCCTATTTGAGCGAAGGAGGAGACGACAGGGCCAAAGTCTATTTGTTTAACCATTTTTTTCCTT
>JBBTTJ010000091.1:0-2591 GCA_038064315.1 Patescibacteria group bacterium
AATGAAGTATCCCTCACCACTGCGGGTAGAAGGTAATTTTTCAAGAGATTTCAAAATAATAACTCTTATTAACTCCGGCTTATCCATTATTAGTGTCCGCATTTCATGCATCTATTGCCTCCATGTAAAAGATCAACTCTCTGTAAGAGAGTATCAAAATATACAGATAAGTCAACATTTTATAATGTCGCAAAATATAGTAGAATATCACTAACCATTACATTAAACATAAAGTAATTATCATTATTTACGCAAAACACTGCGTAAATAATGATAATTACTTTATGTTTAATGTCGCATGCTCTGTTTAGCATCTTATTCTTATTAATATTTATACAGTGTTTTGTGTAAATATTAATAAGAATAAGATGCGGCGCCGCGTCAGAGCGACCAGTAAGTTGTTACTATGAACAATTTAAAGACCTTGAAGATACAATATTTGGAGCATCTGGAAATAGAGAAGAACCGCTCAATGAAAACGCTTGAGAACTATGGCCGGTATCTGAACAGATTTTTTGCTTTCGCGAACATCTCAAATTCCGGACAGGTAGATGATGAGGTCGTCAGACAATACCGGCTGTATCTGAATCGGCTTAAGGACTCCGACGGCCGGACATTAAAAAAAGTAACCCAGAACTATCATATTATCGCTCTGCGAAACTTCCTTAAATATCTGGCCAAAAGGGGAGTCAGCTCATTAACGGCGGAAAGAGTTGAACTCGGAAAACAAGAACAAAGAGAGGTTACTTTTCTTGAACCGGAGGAACTAAAACGACTGCTTAATGCCCCCGCCCTTTTTAGTTCTGAAAATTCCCTGAAAAAGAATAAAAAAGGCGATGAACTGGCGTCTTTGAGGGATGCCGCGCTTTTGCATACGCTTTTCTCAACCGGTATGCGCGTATCGGAACTCTGTTCCCTGGACAGGGATAAAATTGACACAAACAGAGGAGAGGTGACAATAAGAGGCAAGGGCGGAAAGTTGAGACTGGTATTCTTATCTGACGATGCCAAAGACGCTCTTAACAACTACTTAAATAAAAGAGGCGATGTTGATGAATCTCTTTTTGCAAGAGTTCCGGCGGCGAGATCGGCTTCCGCCGGAACCTTGAGGCTTACGCCCAGAAGCATACAAAGAATTGTGAAAAAATACGCGACAAAAGCAGGCATTATGGGGAAAAACATATCGCCCCACTCCTTAAGGCATTCCATGGCCACCGACCTTCTGCGAAACGGAGCCGACATTCGTTCAGTTCAAGCAATACTTGGACACTCTTCGGTTACCACCACTCAAATTTATACTCATGTAACCGACAAACAGTTAAGAGAGGTTCATCAGCGCTTTCACAACAAGAAAAAGTAATCAGGTTGCAAAAATCAAATTTTGATATATTTTTAACAGCAGAGAATAATCTTATTTTTGCCAGCAAGGAGCAAAATGGAAATTAATTTCCATTTTGTCCGAGCGAAGCTAAAACGATTGAATACTCCGCCGCTTGCGGCGGTATCAAGAGGCGAAGCCTCCTCTTGATACCTCGCGGTTTACCGCGAGGAGAATTCATTTTTAATATGCGTGAAACAATTGAAAAAACATCCTTGTCCGAACAAAAGAAAGAAGTTTCCGTTGAACACAGGGCCATTGAGAAAAGGGCTGATGAAATTATTGATGCCGCGATAAAGGCGGTGTTTGAGATAAATAAAAAAATCAATGAAGGGCTTCTAAGAGAACGAGAGGGAACTCTGGCGGATGAAGCTCACCAAAAAAATCCCCTCGATGAAGCTCATATTTTGGAATTAGAATTGCATTACCCCGCCGTCGCTCCGCTTGTGGAGATGCTGGATGACATAGAAGAACCTATCCTCGGCAAAGTGGAAAATTTAATAGTTAAAGGAGAAGTCAGTCCCGCTGACCGGGAAATAATTAAGGAAGCGTTAAGTGAATACCTGGCGCGATCATCGGAAAAGACCTACTCTGAAAATAAATGAAACTGCCTCAAGAAGTAAAGAACATACTGGATAAATTGTCGAAGGCCGGTTATGAGGCCTTCGTTGTGGGCGGATGCGTCCGCGATTTATTGCTTAAAAAAGAACCCGGGGACTGGGACATTACAACTAACGCCAGGCCGGAAGAAATACAGAAAGTATTCCCGGACAATGTGTATGAGAATACTTTCGGAACTGTCGGAGTCAAAACCGGCTCTGAAAATCCGGTTTTAGCGATAGTGGAGATAACGCCGTACCGCATAGAAGGAAAATACACGGACAAGAGACATCCCGATGAAATACGATTCGCCGATAAACTTGAAAATGACCTGTCCCGCAGAGATTTTACGATAAATGCGTTAGCCCTTGACGGCAATAGTGACATTATTGATAATTTTAACGGTCAAAATGACCTGAAACGCAAGATTATCAGAACTGTCGGGAATCCTAAAGAAAGATTCAAAGAAGACGCTCTGCGGCTTTTAAGAGCCGTGCGTTTTTCCGCGGTTCTCGGATTTGATATTGAAAAAGAGACGCTAAACGCGATACGCGGGAACACCGAGTGGTTGCGGGCGATATCCAAAGAAAGGATAAGAGACGAGTTCGTTAAA
>JBBTTJ010000092.1:0-1085 GCA_038064315.1 Patescibacteria group bacterium
TCAACTAGGTTAACTCCCATAAGTCCGACTAATCCCCAGTTAACAGCACCAATAACTAAAACCCATGCTATTACTTGTTTTTGATCCAATGAAATCACCTCCTTATACCTACCATCATACTCATATTTTGAACAAATAAGTCAATATAGCTCATATTGTGGTGTATACGGTATAATTAGCTCTTAGATTGTGCTAGTTGCACTTCTAATATTGCGGGATCGCCCACGGTAAGCAAAGCTTGCCATTAGACGATCTTGTGAATTATTGCGGGATCGTCTAATGGTAGGACGATAGCCTTTGGAGCTATCTATCATGGTTCGAATCCATGTCCCGCAGCACAAATATTCAGCCTCAATTAAATACATCAAACTATACCTCTCCAGACTTGGATTCGAACCGATCATTTTCAATTAAATCAAATCTGGTAGAATAGTTTATATGCGCAAGATTATTACTACTACAATGATTACTCTTGATGGAGTAATGCAAGCTCCTGGCGCCTCAAAAGAGGATACTGCTGAAGGTTTCAAATATGGAGGTTGGATGTCTGGTTGGGATGAAGAAGCAGACAATATAACCGACAAAATCCAGGCTGAACCTTTTGATTTGCTCTTTGGAAGACGTACCTATGATATTTTTGCCTCTTTCTGGCCAAAGCATAAAGACGAACCACATTGGGGAAAGCCATATGATCGAGCAAGGAAGTATGTAGTCTCACATAAGCCCATCAAGCTCACTTGGGACAACTCTGAACTTATTACAGGCGATGTGGTGGTAGAAATAAAAAAGCTAAAAGAGACAGAGGGACGTGACCTGTGGGTTTGGGGTAGTAGTAACCTGATCCAAACACTTCTCAAACACAACCTCGTAGACCGAATGTATCTATGGATATTTCCCATTACTATTGGCATTGGCAAAAGATTATTTGCCGAAGGCACTCAGCCAGAACACTTCAAAATGGTGGATGGCAAGATCTTATCTACAGGTTTAATTTTTGCAACCTATGAACCCTCAGAGCCACTCAAAACAGAGTCATTATAAATAGTTGGGGATATAAAATGTATCTTGAGTATTTTGATAATATG
>JBBTTJ010000093.1:0-4743 GCA_038064315.1 Patescibacteria group bacterium
CGGGTTTAAGCGCTTTCAGAGAAAGAGACACCCTGCCTCCGTCCAAGCTTATTACTTTGGTTTTAATTTTGTCTCCTATATGCAGAATTTCCCGCGGATCTTCTATGAACTTCCAATCAATCTCTGAAGAATGTATAAGGGCGTCAAGATTTTCATTTAATCTTACAAAAGCGCCAAAGTCGGTTACTTCCGTTATTTCACCCTCAACGATATCCCCGATATTGAGTTTTTTGAGTTCTTCTTTGGCGAGGTCTTCCAATATCGCTTTTTCCGAAACTATTAACTTATTCTCCGTTTCGGAGAAATCAATTATTTTTACGGTTAAATTCTGTCCTTTGAACTTTTGAAGCGCCTGAACGATCTTTGTCGTGTCGCCGCCCTCTACTTTGGGATAGTGTTCGGGGGATAGCTGGGATAAAGGCAAAAATCCCTGAACTCCGCTTACTTCCACGATGAGACCGCCTTTGTTTATATTAATGACGGTGGTGTTCACTGTTTCGTCTTTATCCATTTTTTCTTTTATATCCTGCCAGGCGGTCGTCATTTGAGCAGATCTCAAAGAAAGCTCCCGATAACCATCCTCATTCTCAAGCTCTACCAACATAGACGAAACGGTATCTCCCGGTTTTAAGGACTTCATTCTTTCCGGGTTGTCGTAGAAATCTCCCGGATAAACTATTCCTATACCGGCCGAACCAAGGTCCACCGTTACATTGTTCTTTGAGACGCTTATAATCTGGCCCTGCAGTATGGTTCCGGCCTTTGGCAAATAAAACTCCTCCTTTGCCAGGAGTTCTTTCATGGATTTGACGGGTGATGTGGTTAAGTCCATATGTCGTAAGAATATACATTATTATCCTGAATAACACAACTGGTAAAAGCGACTCAAGCAGGAAAATAATTGATTTAGAACTAGTTTTTTATTATAATTTCAGTATGATTATTACTTGGTTCGGACACTCATGTTTTAGGATTGAGAGCAAAGAGGGCAGTATATTGATCGATCCGTTTTCAAAAGATATAGGACTGAAACCACCCCGCATAAAAGACGATATAGTTTTGGTAACGCACAGCCATTATGACCATAACAATATTGAAGGCGCCGACCCGGAAATGATGATAATTGACGGTCCTGGAGAATATGAGAAAAAGGGCATATACATAAGAGGCATACTTTCATATCATGATAAGAGCGGCGGACGGGAGAGAGGACTCAATACCATATATGTAATAAAAGCGGAGGATATGGTAGTCTGTCATATGGGAGATTTCGGTCAGGCGGAGTTTGAGAAGCATCAATTGGACGATATCGGCGCTCCGGATATCTTAATGCTCCCTATAGGAGGTAAATATACCATAGATTACAAAGAAGCTATTGAAGTTGTTGGTCATATAGAGCCAAAGATAGTTATTCCGATGCACTATAAAGTTAAAGACTTAAAATTTGATTTGGACGGCTCCGATAAATTCATCAAAGAATTGGGACTGGCTCCGGAAAAAGTAGATAAGTACAAAATAGCCAAGAAAGGTCTTCCTGCAGAGGAAACCAAGCTGATAATTTTTAATTTTTAAATATGTCTTTTCTTGACGACATTAGAAACCAACCCCAACACACTAGAGAGATAATGTTTGGTCTTGCGGTTTTTGTAACCGTTTTAATGATAGGAATGATATGGTTCCGCTCATTTCAGAGAAATATCTATGTGTTGATGAATCCGGAAGAAGGCATTGAAAAATCATTGGCCGTTGAGAACATTCCCACGCCGTCATTGTTCGGCTACATCCGGCAAACGACAGGAAATCTTAAAGGACTGGTGTCAGGACTGTTTGGCGGACAACAACCGGCAATTGACAGTCAACAGAAAGAAAAAACAAAAGCCGAAAGCGGCAAGGTTTATACATTGCCGTTATCGGATTATAAGTAAGGCAGATTAAATTGGAATTTAGTTAAAATTCTGGTATCCTATGGGATACATTTTATGGCTGAAACCACAAATATCAAACAACGGGAAATAACTGAAGAAATGCAACAGTCGTACCTTGAGTACGCCATGAGCGTTATTGTCGGCCGCGCGCTTCCCGATGTGAGGGACGGTTTGAAACCGGTTCACAGAAGGATACTTTACTCAATGCATGAAATGGGTTTGAGGCCGGGAGCCAAGTACCAGAAGTCGGCGAAGGTTGTTGGTTATATTTTAGGAAATTATCATCCGCACGGCGATGCCGCCGCGTATGAATCCATGGTCCGCATGGCCCAGGATTTTTCTTTGAGATATCCCCTTGTTGACGGACAGGGGAATTTCGGGTGTTTCACAAAAGAT
Source organism: Patescibacteria group bacterium (assembly GCA_038064315.1). Lineage (GTDB taxonomy): Bacteria > Patescibacteriota > Minisyncoccia > 2-02-FULL-40-12 > GWA2-44-9 > 2-01-FULL-43-22. The sequence continues at coordinate 2,322 of JBBTTJ010000093.1, forward strand.
ACAAAAGTAAAATTAACTGACGGCAGAGATGTTTCTTTTGGGGAGTTGGTTGAGGAAGATAAACAAGGGAAAGAAAATTATACATACACGGTAAACGGTCTGGGGCTAATTTCAGTGGCCAAAATCATAAAACCGCGACTAACTATCAAAGACGCTGAACTTGTAAAGGTTGTGCTTGATAACGGAGAAGAAATAAGAAGCACTCCCAACCATCTCTTTATGCTTAAAGACGGTAGTTATAAAGAAGTTCAAAACCTTTCTCTTGGCGATTCGCTAATGCCGCTTTATCAAAAAATTTCAGAAAAAACCGACCGACTGAACAGAGAGGGGTATATTTTAATATATCAACCCAGGAAGAATGAGTGGACACCGGCTCATCACCTGGCCGATAATTATAATCTTACTCACAAAAAGTATTTGAAGAATACTGGAAGAGTGCGTCATCATGTAGATTTTAACAAATTAAATAATAACCCCGGCAACATAGCCAGGATGTGTTGGGGTGACCACTGGAAGGTTCATTATGCTCATGCCACAGAACAACATAAAGATCCTGAATACCGCAAAAAAATTGCGGAGGGCAGAAATAAATACTGGGCCAATCCTATTAATAAAGCAAAGAAAGCAAAGGAAATTTCAGACCGCAATATTATAAATTGGCAAGATGAAAAATATCGTGAAAAGATGAGGAAGTTTTTGAGCGAAGTAAATAAAAAGTATATTTTCGAACACCCCGAGAAGAGAGAAGAACTTAGTTTGAGATTAACCCAAACATTGCGACGACAGTGGCAAAACCCCGCGTACCGCGCTTTTATGCGCGAGAAAATTATAAAAGGGAATAAAAATCATACCAATAATAAAACTGGCAAATTAAAGTTTCTTAATGTTTGCAAGGAGGTTATAAAAAGACACAATAATTTAGATGAAACCAAGTATGAACAAGTAAGAATGGAACTATATCCTTATGGAATGGCTACTCTGTGGGAGACCGGTTTGAGTAAGTATTATCAAAACAACCCGAACTTAATTTATCAGGAACTTAATGGTAATCACAAAGTAGTTAGAGTAGAAAAATTAAACACAAAGGAAGATGTCTATGATCTAACTATTGAAGGAACTCATAATTTCGCTTTATCGTCTGGTGTCTTTGTCCATAACTCCATCGACGGAGATTCTGCCGCCGCTTACAGGTACACGGAGGCGCGTTTGGCACCGATAGCTGAAGATTTGCTTTCGGATATAGATAAAGACACCGTTGATTTCCAGGATAACTATGACGCTTCCGATAAAGAGCCGACTGTTCTGCCGACAAAAGTTCCCAATCTTTTGATAAACGGCTCAATGGGTATTGCCGTCGGTATGGCTACTAATATTCCTCCTCATAACCTCGGCGAGGTTCTTGATGCTCTCGCGTATCTGATAGATAACGGCGACGCCAAAGTAGATGAACTAATGCAGTTCGTCAAAGGGCCTGATTTTCCGACCGGCGGGGTCATTTATAATGAAAACGACATTCATAACGCCTACGCCACCGGCCGCGGCTCCATAGTGATGAGAGGAAAGGCCGAGATAGTTGAAGGCAAGAAAGGTTTTCAAATAATAATTGCCGAAGTGCCTTACCAGGTGAACAAAGCGGAGCTTATCAAGCATATTGCCGATCTGGTGAAAGACAAGAAAATGGACGGCATTAAAGACATCAGGGATGAATCGGACAAAGATGGATTAAGGGTTGCGATAGATTTGAAACAAGACGCTTTTCCCAGAAAAGTTCTTAACCAGCTTTTTAAATACACCGAACTGCAAAAGTCATTTCATTTCAATATGCTAGCTCTTGTGGACGGCATTCAGCCGCAGATATTGGGATTGAAGGGATTGCTTGAGAAATTCATTGACCATCGCAAGGAAGTTGTTACAAGGCGCGCCAAGTATGATTTGGCAAAAGCCAAAGACCGCGCCCATATTTTGGAGGGACTGAAAAGGGCCCTTGACCATATTGATGAGATAATCGCGCTTATCAGAAAGTCAGAATCCAAAGAAGACGCTTTCAATAATTTGATAAAAAAGTTTAAATTTTCCGACAAGCAGGCCGCCGCGATATTGGAAATGAGACTTCAAGCCCTAGCCGGTCTTGAGAGGAAAAAAATAAACGACGAGCTAAAGGAGAAACAGGAACTCATAGCGTATCTTGAGAATTTGCTTGCCAGCCCGAAGAAGATACTTGGCGTCGTTAAAGATGAACTAAAGTCATTAAGGGATAAACACGCCGATGAAAGAAGGACCAGAGTGGTTAAATCGCCCCTTAGAGAGATAGGGGAGGAAGAGCTGGTACCCGAAGAGGATTCGTTATTTATGCTTACGAGAGGGGGGTACATAAAAAGGATACCGCCCGATGTTTTGAAGGCGCAAAAAAGTGGCGGTAAGG
>JBBTTJ010000094.1:0-13220 GCA_038064315.1 Patescibacteria group bacterium
AAATACCGAAAAGCTCCGGCTGAAGTAAACGGGCAATAAAAATTCCTATAACGGCCTGAACTATGGTTCCGCTAAAACTTCCCGCTTGAAGAGCGGCGACATTGCGTATGAACCAGTGCCGTTTCAGCCATAAAATTTTATTTTTCAGTTCTTTCAATTTAATTTTTCAGTTCTGGAGAATAATAGAGCGGCTATCGCGACCCAGAACGGCAAAAGATAGACATAAATATTAGACCAATAATCAGAACCAAAGTAATCCCAAATGAAAAAGAAAACAAAGAAAGAATCAAGGAGAACCAGCCACATAAGCCAGCGGTATTTCAGCAGATAACCAACCGAAGCCAAAGCAAACAAGGTCGTCATCGGTAAAAGGTATTTTGAAAAAGAAAATGTCAAACTGCCGACAAGTAAAAAGTTCAAAATTATCGCCGCCGCAATTTCTTTTCTTAAACGAAGGCCTTTATTGAACCACAAGGCAAGAGCGCCCAATATTATTACCAAAGGCGAAATCATTATTTTTCGGAAATACAAAAGAAGATTTGCGCCAACTCTCAAATATCCCTTGACTCCCAGCGCGAAACTCTCAACCAACGGCGGAGGATTGCCGGTATTAAAGTTGCCGGAATAAGAATTGATGGCGGCGTTGTTTATCAAATGGCCGGTTTGGTAGTAACTCGCGCCTAGATACAGAGTACCGATAATTAAACCTGTTACAAGAGAAATAAATCCTTTACGAGTAAATGCGTCCTTTACAAATAACGGAAACAAGGTCAGAGAGAATGGCTTAACTATCCCGCCAATCGCCCAGGCAAGCGGCGCAAATATTTTTTTGTTAATGCTTGCGTAAATTATAAGCAGTATGAAGAACAACAGCGCCGCCTCCTGAAAACCCCTAAACATAGTTGTGTAAGGATAAGGCGTAAGCAGAAACAAGATCAAAAAATAAATCCCCGCCCGTCTGCTGGAGTAAAAATCTCTGCCGACCATATATGCCAACGGTATGGACAGCAAGGAAAAAATAATCGAGGTTATTATGATGGAATTATGAGAACGAGTTAACCAAAATACGGGAACCGCGAAAAATGAAAGTCCTTGAAATCCGTAAAAGGACTTGAAGTCCAGATGGCCACCGGCTAACGATTCCGCAAAACCTTCATACTGAAAACCGTCATCATTCATCTGCATACGGCCGGTAACAAAGTAAAAAGTCATAAAAATAATGACGGCAATAACCACGCATGAAATTTTATTTTCAATTTTCATCTCGTCTTTTTAAGTTCTTTCAAAATTAAAATGAAACTTGCGATATGGGAAACGTTGAAAATAATGCTGACCCAGATAACCGTTCCCCACAAACCAAAACTTTTTATAAGCAAAAGACCCACCGGAACACCTACAGAAAGAGTGATCGCGTTAATTATAATTGATGTCTTAACGCCATTTATAGCTCTCCACATGGGACCAAACCCGACACCCATGCCCATTGTGGCTCCATAGAAGAAAAGACCGGCAACATATTTGATACTGGGATTAAAATTGGCTCCATACAATATGTGAAAAATAAACGGCGCGGTAACGATAGCGCCAACCGTTAAAATAACAGACAAAAGAAACGAATACATGGAAGTCCTTACAAAGTTTTTCAGTAATTTATCTTTGCCGTCTTCCGCAACTTTCATCTTTGGAAACTCAACATTTAAAAGCGCGGAGATCGGACTTAAGAAGGTAAGGGCTAAATTAACATAGCCGAAAGCAAGTTTAAAAAAAGTTACTTCCGAAGTCGCGACAAAAATACCCGTTAGCATTATAGGTAAAATATTGTATAAATTAGCCAAATTACTGTCAGCGGTGATCCAAAAACTGAATCCGAGATATTTTTTAATGGGAGCCCTTTTTATATTGCCGATCAATTTTAGAGCCGAAGGGAATATCGGATATTGCCTGTTTATTCGCTGCCATAAAATAACCGAAGCAAACAATGTAATAATTGCGCTTATAAGGTGGCCTGTTATGGCGCCCAGAACCCCGAATCCTCCCGCAATCAGCAAAAGCGACAATACATTTCTTGAAAATTGACTTGAAAAAGACAAAATCGTCATGATCTTTATTTTTCTTGTAATCTGGAGAACCATCGTAGAAAAAGGTAAAAAAGTGCTGCTAACGGCAGAAGCAATTAAAAGAATGGCGGCATAAATTCCTATTTTGTAGTTATTATAAAAAATCAAGGCAAGCCATGGAGCAACCAAGGCGCCAAACAAAGTGGGAATCATTAGAATCAATGTTATTTTTGACAGAAAGGCGAGGATTTCTTTGATTTTTTCTTTGTCTTCTTTGGCATAGGCCTCGCTCAAAAGAGTGGTTGAAGCGCTTTGAGCGCCCAAACCCAAAAAGACGGCGATAAAACCGTATAAGCTAAAAGCCAAAGCATAAATGCCGTAATTCTCCGGCTGTAAAAGTCTAACTATGAAAACACCTACAAGCGCTTGAGCAAAGTTGGCGGCAAAATTTCCTGCCTGGAAAAAAATAAGATTTTTGACAAACCAGTGTCCATAAAAATATTCTATTTTTTCTTTAATCAAATTGAACATGTATGTTAGCTTTTATAAAGATCAAGATATTTTTGAGCCTGCCGTTTAAGGCCAAAAATGTTTTTTGCCCGTTCATATCCTTTTTGGCCGAATTCCAGGGATTTTTCAGTATTTTTTAATAAATCAATGGCTCTGTCTGCCATTATTCTTACATTGTAAGGATTTACAATGTAACCCGTCTCGCCATCTATGATAACCTCCGAAGCGCCTCCAAAACATGTTCCTATGACCGGTTTTCCGGCTGTCATTGCCTCCAGGACAACCAACCCAAAAGTTTCAAAACAAATTGAAGGGAAAATAATCAAATCGCTTGCAGTCATAGCTATTTTCATATCTTCCTGACTTAACCAGCCCATAAATTTTATCGGCAAAGCAATTTCATTAACTCCCCAATCAGCCGAACCGGCTATCAACAATAATACATCCGGAACTTCTTTTAAAATCAAGCCCAGGGATCCCAGGACTTGGTTAATCCCCTTATCTTCGCTTATCCGACCGCCAAATAAAATAATCTTCTTATTTTCTATGCCGTTATTTTGTTTGAAAATTGATACTGCCGCCCGGTTAACTTCATACGCTCCAAAATCAATTCCATTATGAATTACCTCTACATTAATTATATCATTTAACATGAGAACCGTTTTTAACGCATCTGATACCGCAATTACTCTATCTACGTATTTTTTAATATACCGCCTGATTATAATATTTCTCGCGGGATTATATCTTTTTTTAAATTCTTTGATCTGGCTCCAAGCTGACGGCACGCAATAATCAAGATAATTTTCACAAGTCGCCTGCGCGGGAACTTTTATTTTCCCATAATTAAAAAGCATCGCATCGTGGGCCGTTAAAAACACCGACGCTCCGGAAAGTTTTGCGATTTTTAAACAATAGTAAGACAGGTGGTGGTGGATATTATGCGCATAAACTATGTCTGGTTTGATATCATCGATTATTTTCCCTGTCTTTTTTACCGTCCAAGGATTAAATAAAGAAAAATAAGCTCTCCATCTTCTGTGATATTGGGAATATATTTTATAAATCTTTAGTCCATTCTGAATACAGTTCCCCTCTTTGCTTTTATCTTGAGTAGCAGAAATAACATGCACATCATGGCCTAATTCTTTAATTGCCTTGGCTAAATTATAAGCCACTGTTCCGGCTCCGCCTAAACTGTCAGGCGGGAAATCATCGGACAAAAATAAAATTTTGCGTATATCCGGTTCAATCAAGTAAATTCTTCAGATAAAGTTTGGCTATGTTGTCCCAGTTAAATTCTTTTGCTCTTTTTATTCCATTCGTGCCTAAGATTTTAGCCAAATTTTTATCTAACAGTATTTTTCTCATCGCATTTGCGATCTCGACCGGATCATGTTTGACCAAAAAACCGTTGATATTGTCGGAAATAGCCGCCTCCGCGCCGGTGTTATATGCCCCAACCACCGGAGTTCCGCATGCGCCCGCTTCTAAATATACCATGCCAAAACCCTCAACGGTATCCGGTTCGGTTATAGAAGTCATAACAAATAATTCTGCGGAGTTATAATACTTTAGAAGGTCGTTATCGCTTATTTTTTCCAGAAAAATAACCCGGTCTTTTAATCCGAAATCAGCCACGAGATCTTTTAGCTCTTTAAAATACGAAGCCATGTTTTGATATCCTATGATCACATATTTTAAGTCAGGAAATTCTTCGGCAATTACTTTAAAAGCCGGAATAGAAATATGATAACCCTTGCGAGGTTTAAGGGCGCCCACCGTCAACACAAACGGATATTGCGCTATTTTTTCATCTGATAAGATCGGATGAAAAAAATTTGTGTCAACGCCAACGGGTACGATAACTTCTCCCGTAAGTTTAAATCCGCTCTTCTCTATTTGCCGTTTGGTAAATTCACTGATTACAAGCACTTTTTTAGCCCTCCGATACGCCCAACGCATAAAAAAATTTCTTACGGGCGTTCCGCGGCCAAGCAGAGAATATGTAGCTAACGCGTGTATAACAACTTTCCGCTTTTGTCCAAGATTAGCCATATTAAGAATTATGGCGTTAGGATTTACATCATAACAAAGAATTACATCATAGGTCTTTATAAAATTTCTAATTCGCAACAGCGTAAGAGGCAAAAACAAAAGATTTTTCACGGACAACCTTAGCGGCACCGCTAATTGGGGAAAATTTAAGGAATCTTCCTTTTCAACTATAAAACCCACATCATGGCCATATGCTCTAAATTGTTCAGACACATTCAGGGCTTGTCTTCCCCACCCAACTTTGGGGTTTAGATTATCAACGACAATACAAATTCTCATATTTAAATTATTTTGGGAGTTGGAATCGGAATAATAAATTTCCCTCCCTGTTTTTTAAATTCAGAAAGATTTTTCATGATCTCGTCCGCAAAATTCCATGCCAATATCAGTCCGTAGTCCGGTTTTTTCTTTAAAAGATGATCATCGGAGTATACCGGAATATGAGTACCGGGAGAATACTTGCCGATCTTGCACTGGGTCTTCTCCGTCAAAAAATCCAGATAATGAGAATCCAGGTTACAGTAGTTTAACAGCGTATTCCCCTTAGCCGGCGCGCTAATACCGACAATCGTTTTCCCATTCTTTTTTAAGTCCATAATAAGAGAAGTCAATGCTATTTTGTGATTCATAACCCTTGAAGCAAAATTCTTTAACTTTTTTTCTGAATAAAGTCCTTCCTTTTCCTCTTCGGCTATATATTTACCAACTATTTTGTTAACCGGATGTTTGCCTTTATGCCCAATATAATATCTCAAGCTCCCCCCGTGGATTAGTGATTTTTTGACATCAAATAATTCTAATCCAAACCGTTTTATATATAACATCATCGGCTTCACCGACAAATAAGCGATATGTTCATGGTATATTGTGTCGTATTCCAAATTTTTTATCAGATCAGAAGCATAAGGCGATTCCACGGCGATAACTCCATTTTTTGCTAATAATTTTGCCATTCCCCTAACCGTACTATCCAGTTCATAAATATGGGCAAAAACATTTGTAGCGGTAATAACTTTAGCGGGACCATATTTTTTATAAATACTATCGGCAACCGATTCGTTGAAAAAATCAATAATCGTTTCTATTCCGTTAGCCAAAGCTTTTTGCGCCGCCATATCAGACGGATCAACACCAAGGACTTTATACCCGAGATTCTTAAATCCTTGGCACAAAACACCCACATTACTGCCAATGTCTATCGCTAATGATCCTTTAGCTTTAGGTACAGGGAATCTTTTATTGATATCGTCAGCCATTAAATAATAGTGCTCCCTCCCCATCTTTGTCGTAGATGATTCATATGGATAATCTCTTTGGAACAGTATCTCCGGATGAACTACATAGTCGATCTGCAACAGGCCGCATTTCTTACAGCTTATCAAATGTAACGGATAGTGAACTTCCTGCTCTGATAATTGGTCAGGCCTCAAAAATGCATCCGATGGCGGATGGTGTCCGAGATCAAGCACAAAGAGCAAATCACTCCCATGGCACATGTGACATTGAGTAACATATTTCCCATTTTGTAATAGTCCAAGCAAGCCCATAGCAATCGGATATAATACTACAAAAAAAATACTTGAAAAGCAAATATAAATGTGCCATATTCATGCTCATCAATGAAAGGTCTTCTCAATAAAAAGATAATAGCAATCACCGGGGCATCAAGGGGCTTGGGTAAAGCATTAGCTGAAATATATTCAGAGCCAGAGAATATATTGATTTTGTGCGCAAAAAACACTAAGGAACTGAACAGGGTTCGTGATGATCTAAAAACAAAAGGAATAGAATGCCATGCTTTTAAAATAGATGTTTCCAAGAAAAAAGATATGGTTAAACTTATCCGAACAACGCTTAATAAATTCTCCAAAATTGATATTTTAATCAATAATGCCGGAACCATACATAAGTCAAAACCATTAGAAAAAATAACCGATAAAGAATATCACCGATGCCTTAAGACAAATCTTGACTCGGTTTTTTATGCCTTAAAAGCAGTGATTCCGTCAATGATAAAAAGAGGCGCGGGAACCATTATCACGATATCTTCTACGGCCGGCAAAAGAGGTAATCCTGACTTTGCCGCTTATTCAACAAGCAAGTTCGCGGTAACCGGATTAATGCAGTCAGCGGCTCGTTACCTGGGCGGATATGGAATTAGATGCATCACCGTCTTGCCCGCGGGAATGAACACGGCCATGAGAAAATACATACTCGGAGACAATGACGCAAGCAAGCAACAAACGCCTGAATCTGTAGCCAGGATAATAAAGAACGCCGTTGAAAATGAGGCCGGATTCACCAACGGTTCAGAAATAGAGATCCGAGACGGCAAAATTACTTAACTAATTGAACACGAAATGTGTCGTCTTCGTATTTTTTAATACTTCTAGAAAAATTGGTCAGGACTACTATTGAAGATTTTTCCATTGCCACATAAGCGTGGATAAATCCCGGAGGAATAGAAATAAAATCTCCCGGTTTTGTTATCCTGGTATTTTTCTTGCCGCCTTTTGAATCTTTAGTCACAAGTTTGATCTCACCGTTAAGAACATAAGTATACTGGGTCTGTTTTTTGTGATAATGGTTGGCGCGAACAACGCCTTTCACAAAAGTAACCAAACCAATATGTTTGATCGGCACGCCTTCCAAAATATCTATTATTAACCCTCTGTCATCAGTATGAACGGGTTTTATTTTCTGAACAGTAACTTTGTTTAACTTAGTCATAATTAGACATTACAAAAACCTGAATTGAAAGTCAAATTCATATACAGTATAATCATTTCTATGTGGTGGGAAAAACTGAAAAACGAAATATTAGACACTGATCTATACACTCGTTCAGGAACTGAAGTCGGCGTATCTGAAGGAACACTCATTCTTGAAGAAAAAGACGGAGATTACTTTTGTAAAAAGGTTGGGCAAGGCGATATTCCCGAAACTTCATACTCCGCAAACACCGACAAAGGCATACCCTATCCAAAGCTTAACGAATTTATCTTCGGCCAGTATCCAAAAAATTGGCTTATCGGTAATTATAAAAAAATTTTTATAGGACACTGGAATGACGAAAAAATTCGCCGTAACGGAGCTTCCGGCGGAGTGCTTTCAGGCATACAATCATATCTACTGGAGAAAAACATGATTGATGGAGCCGTAACTCTCCGCATGCGTCGCGATAAACCCTATCTGACCGAACCGATCATAGCCACGACTGAATCCGAAATAATGGAAGGGGCCCAAAGCAAATACACAACTGCCCCGATGAACCAAATTCTTGGCCGCTTACCGGGCGCTTTTCAGTCATTGGTTTATACGGGCTTACCTGAAGAGATCGCGGCAATTCAAATCCTTAAGATGATGGGGCACCCGAGTGTTAAAAATATAAATTATATCCTTGGCACATTCTATGGCGAAGCAATAGGATTCTCCGCGATTAAAAGCATCATCCGGGCCAATGGAATAAAAGACGCGTCAAATATAAAATCTCTGCAATTCCGCGCCGGTGAATGGCCGGGCAACATGAGAATTGAATTGAAAGACGGCAAAATGATCTCCATCCCAAAATTATACGCAAATTATCTTATTCCGTCGCACATCACCAAATTTTCTCTTTATCAGGTCGACTATATGGCAGAGTTGGCGGATATTGCCGTCGGGGACGCATGGGCGCCTTCATATGAATCGCAAGGCGGAGGCTGGTCGGTCATTATTGCCCGTTCGCAAAAAGGGCTTGATCTTCTTAATAAATTAAATAAAGATAGTAAGATTAATCTTCAAGAAATCAGCGAAAATGAACTTATAGCAATGCATTCTCATGGCTTGGATTTTAAAAAACGAGGAGCTTTTATAAGAATCGCCAAAAGAAAAGCCGAAGGGATTCCATTTCCAACCTACGGATACGAACCGGTAAATATTTCCGCCTCAAGAAAACGTTTTGAGTCGCTACTCGGCATTATGTTCTCGTTCTTCAGATCTCCCGCAACGATCTGGTTACTTGAACGTTTACCCGTTGTTTTTATCGGTTGGTTCTTTATCAGAGCCAGAAACATCTGGAAATATCAAACACGATTAACCAAAAAAAATAGCTTGTCGGATTTAAAATTCCAGGTAATAAAGTAGGTTTGCCTGTTAATCCCATGAATAACAAATTTACAATTGATGAAGTTAGAAGTTTTTGGGACAATGTTTCTTCAACTTATGAACCCGTAAATAAGGGTCTTGGCTATATCCACACTCACCGCTTTGAAAAAACATTGGAATACGGACAGTTTAAACAAGGTCAAACTATTTTAAATATTTGGTCTAGAACCGGTAATTTATTGCCGTACCTAAGAGAAACTCCGAATTTAACCATTTATAATCGAGAAGTTTCTCCAGCCATGCTTGCGATTGCCCGTCAAAAATATCCCGGAGAAAATTTCGAGTTGACCGATTTGGAAAATTTAAGAGATTTGAAGGATAACACATTTGACAGAATTATTTCTCTTGAGACACTTGAACACGCTCCTAAACCGGCAATATTTCTAAACGAAATATACCGAGTTCTTAAGCCCGGAGGGTTGTTGATCATGAGCCTGCCCCCAAAAGGAATGGAGCTTGGCCTAATGATCTATGAACTTTTTTTCAAAAATCACGGCGAAGGACCTCACATTTTTTACTGGCCGTCTGAAGTAAAGAAAATGTTAGATCAGTCGGGGTTTCAGTTGATAGCCCATAAACCAGCGCTTATGCTGCCTTTGGGAAACGACAAACTAACCCGCTTAAGCGAAAAGGTTCTGGGGTTTATTTTCGGAAAAACTCCACTCGCAAACTTTGGAGTTCGCCATTTTTATATTTGCAAAAAGTAATTTTAAGGGATACTCCGAACAGAAACTTGAGATTTAATTTTTTCAGTGAGATCTTCTCCGTACCCTAAAACGGTACTGATGTTATAAATACCAAAAGCTTCTTTTAGCTTCTTCTCAAAAATTAAATTTTCTACGGTACCGGGATCAAAATAAACAACATCGTGATCTAAGTTGTAGTTTAGGGAATAAACTGACGATGGATGGATCCCGACCGCATATACTCCGCCCGTATCATCTTGGCTGATCATTTTACTTTTTATATCCAGCACAACCGCTTCTTTGGAAGATCTGTAAATATCATGCATTTTCCATTTATTGGCATAAGCAAGATGACCGATAAAAAGAATAAAGATAATTGAACTGACGGTAATTTTGTTTAATGTTCCGGCGTTTATTATTTCAATCAAACGGAAGAGTCCCAAACCGGTTAATGTTGAGAAAATAAAAATAATTTCCATAAAATGGTCCCAGTTCCCGGTTTTGCCATACACTAAATACCCTAACCATAGTATCCACCACAATATAAACAACCCCAGCAATTTCTTGTTGATATTATATAAACTGGTAAAACCCAACAACATTAGCCCCAAAACAACAGGCCCACCCATACTTGTTAAATTTGCCGTTTCTTTAATATAAAAGATAAAAGAATCAAAGTAAGCGCCAATCCTATCGTACAAACTCACTTCAAAACCCCATTGAGTGGCAAATAAAACATCTGCCCTGCCCAGCCCTTGGCTGTACTTTTCTTTTATGAAATTATCTCTGTCGTAATAAAAAGAGTACGGGTCAGAAAAAAAATGACCCGTAAGTCCGAATGTCTGCTGTTCAATATCTGCAATATAGCCGTTTTGAGCGCCAAGCCATGAATAAGAAGTAAGAGTCAGCCCAAACAAGACGACGAATGGTATCAGAAAAATTAAACTTCTTTTATAGGACCTATGGATAAAAATATCGTATAAGAAAAAAGGGGCAAATGAAACGGCAAAAGCATTTCTTGCAAGCGCGGCTATAGCAAAGAAAATACTTGCAACTAAAATTCTAGAATTTCCCGCATTAAACGGCCCGTTATTAGATCCCAAATAAAACCACAAAGCAAAACCAAAAAATATCATTCCCCATTCATAAAATCCGCCGTGTATGGCTCCTACGGCCATAACCGGCATAAGAGCGCCAGAAATACCGGATAAAAAACCGATAATGACCCCGAATAATCGCGCAGAGAGCAAAAAAAATAAAACATTGCAGAGAGCAAAAAAAATAATTGAAGCATAAAGAGGCAGAGCGGGATTGAATCCAAGATATTTAAATATCAGGCCGTATATTATTGGGGTCAGCGGATTAAAAATACCTTTTTCTGCCCCAAGCTGACTGACATTTTTTGAAGAAAGTAAAACGCCAATGGAATTTTCGGTCTTGTATGTTCCGGCGGCCGCAAGGTTACGAGCTTCAATCAGATTTTGATGGTCCATTCCCGGAGGATAACCTTTTTTATAGACCGGATAATAATATGTCGCAACTGAAACGGAAAAAATTACCAAAGCCAATAAAACTTTAATATAGGGACTGTTATGCATACGGCGCATTATATTATAATTTTATTTGAAAATCAAATTATAATATGGTATAATAAAGGGATGAATAAGTTAGTTGGACTCTCAATTGTCGTGCCGGCGTATAACGAAAGTCAAAGTATTGCCAAGGTTTTGACCAGCTTAAAAATGGAGCTGGATGGTAAGCTCACTTACGAAATCATTGTTGTAAATGACGGCTCTACCGACAACAGCCGTGAAATTCTTGACGCGATCCCTTACATAAAGGTTGTAAGCCATAAAATCAACCGAGGATATGGCTCAAGCTTAAAAACTGGAATAGAAAACAGTCAGTATGACTGGGTCCTGACTTTTGACAGCGACGGCTCTCATCCGCCTCATAGAATACTGGATTTGATTAAATTCTGCGACGATTACGATTTAATTATAGGCGCCCGAGTCGGAAAACAGGCCCATGACACTGTTTTTAGAAAAATCGGCCGTCAAATCGTTACCGGATTTGCGCAATATATAAGCAGAGCCAAAATCCTTGATATAAACAGCGGTTTCCGTCTTTTTAAAAAAGATCTGGCCAAAAAGTTCTGGCATTTGTTCCCCGAAGGTTTTTCTTTCAGCACCACTTTAACCGTAGCGTCTCATGTCGGACACCATGCCGTTAAATATATTCCCATAGAAAGCTACAAAAGGCAGGCAGGACGATCGGGAATAAAACCAATTCGGGATATGGCTGGTTTTCTCAATATCGTACTGCGATTAGCCATTTACTTTAAACCACTGAGGGTTTTTGTGCCGTTGAGTATTTCCTTTTTTATAGCGGCAATACTGGCAGTCGGAGTTGGATATTATTTTACTCAAGGATTTTTAGACACTACTTTCGCGATTTTATTTAATCTTTCCGTTCAGTCGTTTATATTTGGACTCATTGCGGAAATGATAGTAAAAAGGTTCTACAGCTAATGCAACTTCTTCAAAAAATTTCTGTCCGAAAAATTGCGGTTCTTGCGTCGGTAAGTATCTTAATAATACTCATTATCTTCAAAACACTGATAAATATCGGGGACTTTTTTAATGTGATTAAAAATATCGGCTGGCTTTATTTTTTCCTGGCATTTGCCACCATTATACCGTCCTTTTTTCTAAGCATAGTCCGATGGCACATGGTAATTCGCGCTGCCGGATTTAATGTTTCTTTCTGGAAAATTTTTAAAATTATAGGAAGCAGTCTTTCGTTAAGCATCGTTCCGGGCCGTCTCGGCGACCTTGCCAGAAGCTATCCCCTTCGCAATAAAATTCCGATGTCTCAATCAATCGGCACTATAGTTCTTGAAAAGATCATAGATGTTTGCGTCCTCATTGTATTTTCCGGTATCGGACTTATGTTTTGGGGCCACCCTGTCATTGCCGGCTTAATGTTCTTCTTGGCCCTGGGAGCGATTCCTCTTCTTGGCGCTTTAAATTCGTTAATTAAAAAACTTTCCCTGGAAAATGGCCCGGTTAATAAGTTGCGTGATGCTATTTTTATATTAAACGAGGTAAAAAAAAGAAAATCAACTCTCTTTATGGCCATTTTGGCTTCCGGCGGCAATTGGACCATATCAATGATCCAATTATACTGGCTTTTTAAGGCCGTAGGATCTGCGGTCCCGTTTTCCGCTATTTTCGCGTTTCAACCATTAAGCATATTTATGGGACTTATTCCCATAACCATAGCCGGGGTTGGGACAAGAGATTCGGCAATTTTATATTTCTTCAGAAATTTTGCCGCCCCGGAACAATCTTTAGCTGTTGGCATTCTCTACGGCGTGCAAAGCTACTGGACAACTGCCCTGCTGGGTATTCCTCTGCTCTATTTTTTCTTTAGACAAAAAGATTGAGTGATAAATTATAAGATTTTATACCTGAACAAAATCTTATAATTTCCGGCAGGGACTTGTATGGCTTGAAACAGATAATTGGCCCGATAAATTTTAGCTTCTTTACCGTCAATAAATGCCTGCCAGCCGGGCAGAAAAGAATTAGAAAAAACTAACCAGGAATTATTTTTATTTTCAATATCTAATACTATTTTATCCGGCTTATAAGATTCAAAACGGATAATTTCTTTACTCGTGCCGAGTTTTTTCGAAGCATCGCCACGGAAAATCTCTTCGCAATCATCACACTCAATAAGAGTTTTTTCTTTAAAATCG
>JBBTTJ010000095.1:0-3426 GCA_038064315.1 Patescibacteria group bacterium
CCAAATACCGGTAAATTGTAGCATATTTTTTGATTTGACAAAATAGATTAAAATGTGATATAACGAAAGCATCAAACTATGAGGAGCAGTTATGAGGATAAGAATTCTGGTTCTGTTGTTGGTGGTGGGGTTGGCAGTGTTCTTGGGGGTTGGTATAGGTTTTCAAGTCAAAAAATTGATCGGTCTCTGCAAACAGGCCGAAGTTCAGGGGATTTTTATCCCCGAGTGCCGCCAACCAAAACGGCAGCACATTTAGTCGGTCCGTTTGGCCCCCGAATATCGGGGGTTTTAAATTTATTTGAAATTACTGTTTTGAGAGCCAATTTTTTGACTGCCTGACCAAAAGCTCTTTTTTGCGTTGAGGTTCAGCCATTATTTCCTCAACTATCATTTCCATTCTCATCCCCTGTGAACCTTTTATCAATATTAAATCGCCTTCCCGTATCAGTTCCTGAACTTTATTCTTTGCCAGTTCGGATGTTTCAAACAAATGGATATTTTCTTTCCGCATCTGATTTGCCGCTGAATCAGCTATGAATTTTGACCTCGCGCCGACACACACTAATACATCCGCAAAACCGCCCGCCAGATCGCCTATTGCCTGATGCGCCTGAATGGTATATTTGCCTAATTCCAGCATATCTCCCAATACGGCAACGCGTCTTTTTGCCGGTAATTCTTTCAACGCATCTAACGCCAAATGAGTTGAAGCCGGAGATGCGTTATATGTGTCGTCTATCAGCCAGGAATTTTTGATGCCCGCTAATATTTTTAATCGTCCTTTCGGTCCGGCATAATGCGATAAAGAGTCGCTTATCTGAACAAGATTCATGCCAAGCGCTATACCGACAGCGGCGGCCGCGGAAGCGGCGTATGCCTGCGACCTGCCTAAAGAGCCGTTTATATTAACAGGCACAAAGCCCTGCCTGCCGGCTGGCAAATGTTCCCCGCCGTAGTGAATCTTAAAACTCGCTCCGACAGGCATATAACCTTCTGTTTTATAATTAAAGTTGGATATTCTGATCCCCGCCCCCTCGCTGAAGCCAAAAGTTAAAACTTTTGCCCTGGTCTTTTTTTTCATATTCAGCACAATATCATCATCGCAGTTGAGAATGGCGTAATCAATCGGCTTCAGCGCTTCAACCAGCCGCGCCTTTTCTGCCGCCACACCCTCCGGTCCTGAAAAAAATTCAACATGCACCGGCGTTTCCCCGATAGCGGTAACAACACCGATGCGGGGACTGAATTTTTGAACCAGTTTTTTAATATCCCCCGGTCTATCGGCCCCATATTCAAGAATCAGAACATCAGGATAATTTCTTGTAAAGAACCATCCTGAAAATGAAAAAAACAACACTCTGGTCCAAAACCAGAAAGTATTGCCGCCTTCATAGTATTCGTCAGTCCAATCGCCGGTAATTACCAACGGCACGCCTAATTCATTATTCAAATTACCTTTTCCCGAACGAACCGTTCTTGCGCCGCTTAAAACGGCTGTTATCGCTTCTTTGGTTGATGTTTTGCCGACATTTCCGGTAACGGCGATTATCATCGGTTTAAACCGCCACAAATACATCCTGGCTATCAGACCCAACTTCCAGATTATTATTTTTTTCAATGCTTCTTTCATAACTGTGGATAAACGACATTCAATGTCGTTATGTTGATAATTACTTAATTTTTATCTTCTTGTGGGCGGGATATTGTAATAATTCAACAAATAAGCAGTTATATCCCGGAATGTCGGCGACAAACTGTCAGCCGCAAAGGTGATTCCTTTAGGTCTGTCTACTTTTATCAATATAACAAATTTAGGATCAAAGGCAGGCGCAAAACCGACAAAATCATGAATAAATTCATTCTCAAGATATCCTCCTTTACCGTCCGGCACCTGGGCTGTTCCCGTCTTGCCCGCTATATCGTAACCCTTAATACGCGCCTTATCAAAACCATTGTCCACAACGCTTACCAGCATTGATTTAATTTTTGTGGCGGTTTTCTCCGTTATGGGTATGGCAACTATTTCCGGTTTAACCGCTTCTACTTCGCCGTTTTCTTTTATTATTTTTTTAACGACATAAGGTCTCATCAATTTACCGCCGTTGGCAATGGCCGAATAAGCGTTTACTAATTGAACCGGAGTTACGGCTATTCCCTGTCCGAACGAAGCTGTAAGGAAGTTTATCTTTCTCCCGCTGTAAAGATTGGATATGTCTCCATGCGCTTCGCCGGGCAGATCAATGCTCGTTTTTTGTCCAAAGCCGAAGTTGATAACATAATTCAAAAAACTATCGTTTCCCACAAGATCCTGTACATGCATAACTCCGGTATTTACGGACTTCTCAAGCACTTCAGACATAGTCACATTCCCAAATATCTTTTCGCTGAAGTTCTTTATCTTGTAGCCGGCTTCCTCTCTAAAACCCGCATCATTGAATTTAGTCTGGGGTGTTACCGCGCCAATATCCAGCCCAGCCGCCATGGTTATCGGCTTGAAAGAAGAACCGGGCTCAAAAATTTCCTGAACCCCGCGGTTCAAGAAATTACCCGGTTCATATTCGCTGTAATTGTTGGGGTCAAAAGTAGGCCTGTCAGCCATGGCCAATATTTCACCGGTATTCGGATTTTGAATTATGATCGTGCCGCCCGCCGCCGACAATTTTTCCATCAAAATACCCAGTTTATCCTCCGCAATCTGCTGTATGTTCTTATCTATGGAAAGAACGACATCCGCCGGCCTGTCTATTTGTTTTTTGTTGTCGGTTTCTTCAGTTTCTAATCCTTTGAACAAACCGGATATAAAGTCAATAAATCCGGTGTTGTCAATTATATTACCGACACCGAATTTATTTCCAAACAGCTCTTCGTCATAGAACGACTCTATTCCGTATTGGCCGGATTTTTTATCGTCCTGTCCGGGCCCGCCGTAGCCGATAAAACCGAGCACATTTGCGGCCAAAGCGCCTCCAGGATAAAATCTGTCCATTTCATAAGCTATACCCAGCCCCTTTACGCCAAGTGATTTTATCGCCTCAACTTGTTTGTTGTCTAATTTCCTCGCAAGGACCCTGGACTTATCAGAATGGGAATCAACAACACTTTTTACTTTATCCGAGTCAATTCCCAATATTGAACTTACACGACCCGCAAACTCCTCCAAATTTTGCGCGTTTATTTCAGCGGGGACCATATAGGCAAGGGGGAATTTATTATTAGTGGCGGCAAGGTGTTCACCCATGTATATGTTGCCTCTTGCCAATATATTTCTTATATCTTCGTTTTGGGCTCGCGCTGTCCTGGAGTAAGAATCGTGCTTGATGTAAGTTAGCACGAAAAGATTATAAGAAATAACGGCCGCGGCCGCTAAGACAAAGACAAAATAAGCATTGATGCGAATGTTTTCGTGTCTTTTTACCATATTAAACT
>JBBTTJ010000096.1:0-1354 GCA_038064315.1 Patescibacteria group bacterium
TGTCCTTGTTGACATACTAAAGAAATCTTCAAAACCGATGCCTAAGGCTTCATTAGTCGCCAAAGTTAAAGATGCAAGGATGGTTAAGGAAAACACCATACTTTTGAATCTTCAGGACTCAAAGATATTTTCAAGGAAAGAGGACGGAACATATACATTGCGCAAAGTTTAAATAGTCAAATAAATTAACGATTTATCAAACAAACAGCCGATGCTAAACCATATCGGCTGTTTGTTTGATTGTTAAATTAAGTTCTTTTCTGTAGAATATTCATATGGTTGAATCATTAACTCTCATACTCGACAGTTTGCGTGTTGCTTACGACCTGTTTGTCAAGTTTTGGTGGCTCTATCTGCCGCCTATGCTTTTCTTTGCGTGGTGGCTGTCATTTGAAACATATAATCGTCTCAAATATCTCGCATCGCTTGAGTGGGTTTTGCTGGAAATAAAAGTGCCTCGGGAATTAAATAAAAGTCCCAAAGCGATGGAGCAGGTTTTTGCCGCTTTGTATGGTATTTTTCTGGGTCCGGTCAGGTGGAGGGACAAATTTTTCAAAGGCAAAATACCGGATTGGTTTTCATTTGAAATTGCCGGCACAGGAGGGGAGATACATTTCTATGTAAGAACTCAAACCAAATACCGAAATTTGGTTGAGTCCCAGATATACGCTCAATATCCGGATGCCGAATTGGCGGAAGTTGAGAGTTGCCTTGCTTCTCTTCCGCTGTTTTTGCCTAATGATGAATATGACCTTTGGGCAGGAGAGGAGATCCTAAGCAAAGAAGACGCTTATCCCATCCGCACTTATCCGGAATTTGAGGAAAAAGCAAGCGGTCCTGAAGTTGCAAAAAGAATTGATCCCGTGGCGTCGCTATTGGAGACCATAAGTTCTCTTGAGTATAAAGAATACATCAGCGTTCAACTTCTTATCCGTCCTGTTGGAGACGATTGGGTTAAGAAGGGCCAGGCTGTAGTGGATAAACTAATGGGTAAAAAAGCTAAAGCGCAAGAGGACTGGCTTACAAAAGCTATTTTTGGCGTTGACGCTTTTCTATCCGGCGGCTCATCTGTCAAAAAAGAAGAAAATAAGGAACGCGAACAGTTAAGCCCGGGTAAGCAGGATGTGCTTAAGGCGGTTGAAGGGAGTTTTACAAAACTTGGTTTTGAAAGCGGGATACGGCTGGCTTACATATATCCCAAGGGTATGTTTCACATTACCCATCTTGCCGCCATGAACGGCGCTTTTAAACAGTTTGCTTCTCCGTCTCTCAACAGTTTTAAACTTAACGGGAAAACTACTCCGCCCATCAGAGGATTGTTCTACAAACAAAAATCGTATAACCGCAAAGTAAA
>JBBTTJ010000097.1:0-3414 GCA_038064315.1 Patescibacteria group bacterium
GGAGCCTTCGCAATCGGCATCATGTTGCTGACCCACCCCGAACGCGAGGTTCAGTTGGAGCAGTTGCACATCGACTGCCCCGGTGACGAGTACTTTCCTGACGCCGATGGCGGCTTCTCGCTCGCGCCGATCTTCTTCTTCGACGACGGCCGGGTTGAGTTCGGCGCCGGCTGGTTCGAAAACGCCGGCGGGTACTACGGTTCCGCTTCGGCCTTCGTCTCGCAGTAGTTGACCTCATTCGATCCTGAGGATCTCAGAGCCGAATGGCCTTGAGGTCTGCCAATACGCAATCGGCCCGATATTATCGGGCCGATTTTTTAATTAATGCAACAGGATTAGAATTATTTAAACAGAAATCTTAATATCGCTCCGAGGAATGGGTTTTCCATAAGTAAACTTTGCGGACCTCCTCCGTCGCCTTGATTCTGGGGAGGCGGAGGGAAACAGGACTTGAAGAAGCGATAGACAAATTTAATCCGAATAAAGGTTTTAAGTTCTCTGCATACGCGACTTGGTGGATCCGCCAAAAAATCCATAAAAAATTGGCAGTACCTTTTGTTTAAAATCCGAACTTTTTTTGACGAAAATCCGAATGAGGATTGAACAAAAAGAAAAGGGGCCTGACCCCTTTTCTTTTTCCCAAAAAAATCAAATCTTTTACCGCAGTTTGAATACCAGCTCCTCCATCAATTTTTCCTGACGCGCGCTATCGGATTCATAAAAGATAGAATCCAGACCACTTAAAAAATCTTCATAGGACAATTTAAAAGTTTTATCAAATACCCGGCCGAACCTTTCCTGATTTCCGGAAAAATATAAGTTTGCCAGATCGCCATCAGATATGTCTTTAGCCAGCTCATCAATGAGCTTTTTACCGATATATCCGACAAAGTTATCAAGATTTAGTTTGGAATCCATTAAAATTTTTACTCCCTGAACAAGCGTTATTTCATAATAAGAGGTGACAGATTCCTCTACGGAACTGGGTAGTTCCGCCTTGTTGCCGGAATAATAGTGCATAAGCTCGTGGACGGTGGCGGTAAGCGAGCTTAAAAAATATCGCGCCGAACCAGGCAGATCACTGGGTATATTTTCTTCATCCACAAGCAAAACCCTTATTTCGTTCTCGGTAGCAGTTCCCAGTTCATTAAATACTCCTACCGGATGGGATAGATATTTTTGATAAGCGCTTTCCCACTCGTCCAGTCTTTGGAGAAGTAGCGCTCTATCGCCTTCTTTCCGTGATAAATAGACTTTAATCAGGGCGATGGTATCTATGTACTCCTTCTGGGTTTTTGCATCTTGTTCGGCTCTAAGATTTCTATAATCATCGGCTGTTAAAAATATGTAATGCGGGGCACCCTTGCCCGACTCCGCGATCTTCGCGCTGATCAATTTATTTTGCCTGATTATTTTTTCCCCAAGCACAGGCAAGAGTCGCGCGCCAAAAACAGGCGTCAGATTGCGCACTGCGAGCACATGTCCTGGAAGTAAAATACATTATCCCTTAATTCGACAAAAAGCGCGTTTCCTTCATTTTTTCTGTACAACGCCTGCGGAATTGCCACTGATTCAAATGCAGTTTTATTTTTGCCTGTGGTAGCGATGGTAATGACCAGATTATTGGTGAAAGAGTCATCATCGTTGATAATGGCTGGCGCAAGAGGATTGGCCTTGATTTTTGTAAAAATTTCTTCCTCGTCCGAAATTATATCTAATTTTTCCCTGCCTTTTTCAGTTTTTAGTTCTTCAACCATCCTATCAGCCACAACACCGGCTTTGCGTAAAATTACCACTTGGGCCAAGGAGTAGGCGCCCAAAGTAGGACCCAGCAAAAAGGCCAACCCTCCTATAGTGCCGATAAGCGGGCCTAAAATAAATGAAACCAAGCGAAGCGCAATCCTTTTGCCTTTTTTCTCCATAGTTTTGGTTGCCCGCCAAATAGCTACAATCGACACCGTCGCCAGATAAAAAATCAAAAAAACGCTTGTACCCGTTCCCTGATCCCCTTTTCGTTCCTGGGAAATAAGATACAATTCGTTGCTTACAGTCGGCAAATCGTCTCTAGATTGCGGCAAGGCAGTAAATGATTCTGATCCGGTGGCATAAAACTGCTTAACCGCATAGCCCACATCGCTCCAAACATAATAGACCATGCAAACAAGAGAAACGCCCACACTTACCCAAAATAATTTACTTTTAAAAATTTTATTCATATTCTATTTTGGCTGCCGCTCTAGTTCCCCGACTTATTTCCGTCTTCCGGACCCACAACACCCGGCACGGAATTGATATTATTTCCCGGGGCCCAGAATATTGGAAAGAAATACAGCAAAACGAAAGCAAACAATATCCAAATAATGGACAAAACCCGATGATGTTTTTTGACGATCCTGATGACGCTTAATATAAATATTCCCGCAAGGCAGATCAAGTAAATGATTCCATATGATGCCTTTTCACTTGAGGTTGCAGTCGAAGATGGACTCGGAAAACCGGCGAGAAACATAAGAATGGCGATAACTAATAGAATTACACTGCCCCATCTTATTAAGATAAACGGCTTTTTGTTTATTGTGGTAGGTGTGGATTGATTAGTTTTCATTCAACAAATACCTTAATATCGCTCCGAGGAATGGGTTTTCCATAAATGAACTCGGTGGTCCTTGATTCTTGGGAGGCGGAGGGAAACAGGTCATAAATTTAGATTGGACGGCCGGATCGGGCGTGCCCTGTTGTTCCCCGCCTTGGTCCCCGCCGCCGCCTAAAGAATTTAGACAGGCCTGGAACTCACTGCATGGTTTTGCAAGGCAAGCGTTGACTTTTTCTTTTTGACAGGCCTGTACCTTTGAATTTACTGCCGGATCCGGAGTGCCTTCCCCTTGCTGTTGCTTATCTCCGCCTTGATCTCCGCCTTGCTGGAGGGATTTTAAGCAGGCGTCAAATTCACCGCATGATTTAGAGAGACATGCACTGGTCTTTTCTCTTGATATTTCTTCTTGGCAAGACTTCATCTTCGCGTTAAATTTTGGATTCTCCTGGCTTTGCCCCTGTTGTTGATCTCCTGTGCCCTGTTCCGGACTTCCCTGCTGGAAGGACTTTATACAGGCCTCGAATTCGGAGCAAGAAAGTCCAAGACAGGCATCCATCTTTTCGTCCGTACAAGCCTTAAACTTTGCTTCAAATTTTGAATTACCCTGGCTCTGCTTCGGACAAGCCATTGATCTTTCCTGTATTTTTTTCCCAGTTTCATCCTGCTGCCCTTGCTGCGGGCCACTCTGCTGAAGGGACTTAGAACAGCCCTCAAATTCTGAACAAGAAAGCGAGAGGCAGGCATCCATCTTCTGTTCTTGTCCCGCTTGCTGTTGGTTGCCGATCAAGGCATCCATGCACAAGTTGAATTCGCCGCAGGTG